>NZ_JAGHZH010000093.1:0-17729 GCF_017746885.1 Roseofilum sp. SBFL
CATTGAGGTGATGGAAGACCTCTTAGTTGAGCGGTGTTTGACCTTGGCTAATTCTATGCACGAGCCAGTTCGTCATCTGACTCAATTTCATTGGTGGCCAGTGTGACTTTCTCTTTCCCATACTATCCGGATTTGGGATCATTGGTAATCTGTAAACTATTCTTTGCTTAAAAGTCCCTATGCCCCCATTCCCTGATTCTCCCATGTCCTGCTCACCACTGAGGCCAACTTTCCACCGGTTGAGTAGACATCACCCGATGCATTCCCGCAGCCGCAAATCGTGCAAATGTAGCATTAGCTTGTTCTGTAAAATCGACGGCTCCAGGGACAACCACGGGGGAGGTACAATCTTCCAAAAGATAGACGTTTTGCGCCCATTGGGGATCGTGAGCTAGGATTTCCGTCAGTAGGTCAGAAACCGTCCAAGCCACACAATGACTTTTAGCTTGACCGGCAATAATCAGGCGATCGAAACTGAAGAGGGTATTGAGAAAGGACTCATTTTTAGAAGAGATCGCCTCCCCATTTACTCCTGTTAACACCTCCGCACGCAACACTGAATAATTCTCGGTTAAGGGATGATTGCCCTTTAAATCGAACAAGGTTTGGCTATGGCGCACCAAATTATGGAAAAAAATCGCCTCTTCCACTGAAGAAACCAAGGCATGACCAATGCCTCCTAACATGGAATGATAGGGCCAAACCGTCAGTGGATATTTGCCCTCATCGCTGAGAGTTTGCACATAATGCAAGGCATAGGCTTGTAGAGCTTCTCGATCGCCGCCCATAATAGACTGAGCTACAGCCGGATTCGCTTTCCAATGCCCTTCCCGAACTGCTTCTAAGGTAATGTTAGTTACCGCAGGGGTAGGATGCTCTCCAGCTTCATCGATCCAAAAGAGAGGATGGAAGATTTGCATCGCCGTGTGAGTATCGAGAGTAGGAGCGATCGCCGTCAGAGTTCCCAAGTTGCGATAAATAAACTCACACAAACGTTGGTTATCTTCCACCGCACCCTTTCCTGATGCACCACCAACAAATAACTCAAACTCTGGTAAACAAAAGGTATTTTGCACATCGATCGCCAAGAGACAAACCCGCAGGCGATCGTCAGATGCTGGCAAAATACCCTGCTCTTGCGCCCAATGTCTCGCCCGATCTGCCCGTTCCTGATAAGGGACTCGCCAAACTTCAGAGACTTTATCAGGGTTAAAAAAAGTAGGAATAGGATATTCAACCACGCTCAAAACTCCCAGAACTTAACACCAACTTGATTAAAATTTGGCACTGATCCCCAAATCCTCTTAAAATTCAGCTACACCCTCAAGAGATCTCTAGACCAGAATCCTCATATGACTGATTTCAGTTTAACCGGACTGCTCAGACTTGAACATTTCCCAAACCCGATCGCTTTTATTCCCTTACAACTGGGTATGATTGGCCTGGTGACCAGTTTGGGATTTGTGCTTTCTGCACTGATGTACTTTAAAGCCTATCGCATCGGTCGAGTACCGGTACTGATTAAACCTCAAGGTCGTTCCCAAAAACCGATTGATTTTTTCTGGTATCCGTATAAAGGCACGCCGAAATATAGTCAAGCCTATCAACAAGTGTATTGGGGATCGTTTTGTTTAGTTTCTTCCTTAATGTTACTGGTAGCAGCCGTTTCTCCTACAGCCTATGTGGGAGTGGCGATCCTGGTAATGATTGGGTGTATCGCTACTTTTATTAGCTTTGTACTGTTAAGTTCCGATTTAGCAGAAGTCGTGCTTTGGTCTACTGCCTTAGTTGCTCTACCCTTAGTCTTTATTCTGGTACAGTCTATAACCGGGCCCTCCGGTTTAGCCACATTAGCGGCTTTTATTTCCGGTGGATTAATCAGTATTCCTTTTTCCACCGCAGTCATGAAACGAGTGCGATCGCATCCTCGATTTTGGTGCAGCAGTTGCAAACGACCTTTGCAAACCCTGCACCCTCAAGATTTATTTGCCTATTTAACCGGATCGGAAAAACTAGCTCAAAAACAGGATCGGGTGATGTTTGAAGGTCTGGAATGCCCCTGCTGTAGCGATCCCACGGTTTATTCTGGCATTCATATTCGCGCCTATATCAAACTCCATCAACCCTCTTTACCGCTGCTTCCTCCAGCTCCCTCTACCGATCCGGGATGGAAAGTTTTGCTCAATCGGCTTCAGTACCAAGTGCAAGCTTGGGTGCGATCGCAACTCCCTCCCCCTACTTCTGCTCCCGTCAAGGGGAGAGCGATCGCACCCTCCTCTCGGAAGATAAATTCCTAACGTCAGTTGGGCTAAAGCTATCGCCTCAAAAGACTATAGCGCTTCGCGCTAAATAGGCAATAGGGAATAGCTTGTATTGCTTAGGGTCTAAGGCTTCAAGCTATACTTCATAGAAGAGAGAATCACTATAATAATAAATTACAGTAACTTGACGATACGAAGCATTGATATGACATGATTACCGCAAAACCCATTACCTTAAACCTAAAAACCGTTCATTTAAGTGATGAACAATTCTATCAACTCTGCCAAACCAACGAACAATATCAACTCGAACAAACAGCCCAAGGAGAACTTCTGATTATGTCTCCCGTTGGTAGCATCAATGGCAACCGAGAATCTGACTTAAACGGCCATGTTTGGTTATGGAATCGTCAAACTCAACTAGGGAAAGTCTTTAGCTCCTCCACCGTTTTTATCTTGCCCAATGGTGGCAAACGCTCCCCCGATGTCGCTTGGATAGCCAACGATCGCTGGGAAACCCTAACCTTAGAAGAACAAGAACAATTCGCTCCAATCTGTCCTGATTTTGTCATAGAATTGCGCTCTCGCACTGATTCCTTGACTCAACTGCAAGAGAAAATGCAGGAATACTTAGATGCTGGCTTAAAACTGGGTTGGCTTATCGACCCTCAAAACCAACAAGTCCAAATCTATCGCCCCAATCAACCCATAGAAACCGTGGGGTTACCCAGTATACTATCAGGAGAAACGATTCTACCTGAATTCACCCTAGAACTAGCCCGATTCTAAACCCTAAGTTCTGAGCTTTTCGTTACCCAGCATGGTCACTCTCAAAAAAAAGTGGCGATCGCACCGTACTATTCATTATTTTATGATCTCATGTCATGTCTTATCGTGAATTCACCTTAGCAAAAGTAAAACAAGACTTTGGCTTAATTACATTCGAGCAAAGCGATATTTTTGCTGAATCTCCAGAATTGACAGCGAGCGATCTACTGATCGATATTTTAAATTATAATCAGCCGATTGCCTTGGGCAGCAATAGCGAAAAAGCCCGTTCTGAATTAATTATTTCACCAATATTAGTAGATCTACGCCGGCAGCTAAAGGAGAAAATCAATCTGTTTTCTGGAGTTGATTTTACGGTGGATGATGCGCGAGGTCTCAATGGTATTTGCGACTTTATTATTACCCAATCTCCAGAGCTTCTAATTGTTACAACACCAGTTATTATTGTGGTGGAAGCGAAGAAAGAAAATATTAATGCAGGTTTAGGTCAATGTGCAGCAGCAATGGTAGCTGCTCAAATGTTTAATGCAACCCATGAATTAAGTCTAGAAGATTCGGCTGACTATATTAATACGATTTACGGTGCAGTAACGACGGGTAGTATTTGGCAATTCTTGAAATTAGATGAAAAACAACTGAGTATTGATTTAAGTGAGTATTATCTTAAAGATGTGAATAAAATTTTAGGTATTTTAGCAAGTGGTATTGCAGATGGGAATTGAATTATAGTTGATTCAATTAACACTGAGACACTCTAAGAGTGTCTACAATGACGGTATATGTAGGGGCGAAAAATTTTTCGCCCCTACAAAAATGTCTCACTGTTATTTGAATTGACTATATCTTAACTTACCCCTCTTCTGTCACTCTCCAGTTTCTTCTATAGAGGGATCGGCAGGCCCTACGGAGCAGACAGAGAGGATGTACGAAATACTTCTTCATTGCCAGCAAAAGCAACTAAATCAATCTGTAGCGGGCCTGCAGTATAGGTAGTTTCCAAGGCGATCGCTTGAATCGAGATTTGTGTCGGGTTTTCTTGAATTTTCTGCACAAAATCTATCAATGTCTCTGGTGAGCCATCTCCCACTTGTAAGCGGCTTTCTAAAATCCCGCCTCGACGGGCCCGAAAGCGACAAGACTCAATTAAAATTCCGATTTGTTCGAGTAATTCTTCTTCATTCATCGTTGCGCCATTTGCTCTTCCTGTGGCAATCACTTCTCCAGCCTCAAAAACCACTTGGTTTAATGCCACATCTGCAAAAAATTCCACATTCGATTCTCCGCGAATATAGTTGCCTGCGGATAACAGCCTGACTACATATTCTTGACCATCGGAAATTTGTTCTTGTAACTGTTCAACTTGTTCTGGAGTAACTTGAATGACCTGCTCATTTAGCTCTCCTGTTCCCGGTTTCACCTGTTCTCTAGCAAATTGATTGGCAATTTCCAATAACCGATTGACCGCTTGCACGGAACCTCGATCCTCAAGCACTTCTACCACCGCAGAAGCCAGAATTTGTCCTCGAAGTAAGGCTAAATTCCCTTGTCGTAAATCTTGGTAATCTTGGTAATATTGCTCAAAAATTCTCACTTGTCGCTCTAAGTATTTTTGTTGTTTTTCCAGTTCCTTTAATCGCCCCTCCCGCTCTTCAATCACTTGATTGCGATCCTCAATTTCCTTATTTTGATTCTCAATTTCCCGATCGCGCTCGGCAATTAGCTCATTGCGCTCGGCAATTTCTGCATCCCGTTGAGCAATTTGAGACCGAACCTCATCGCGCTGACGAATAAGTTCTTGCCGCTCTTCTCTTAATTGGTCCAATTCCGATCGTAGAGTTTCAGTTTGAACCGTGACTTTTTGCAGTCGATCTTGGGCGAGTTGAAATTTACCCATGATTTCCTGCAACTGGCCTTGGGTTTGCTCAAAATTATCTTGAATGTCTCGTAACTGGCCTTGGGTTTGCTCAAAGTTATTTTGAACTTCTTTTAACTGAGCTTGGGTTTTTTTCAGATTATCTTCCGTTGCCAACTTCTGAGTAATAACGGTCTGCAAACTAGCATTGAGATTATCTAAATTCTGCTCTACTAATTCCCGTTCTGCTCGTGCCTGAGCTAAGTCAATTTCAATTTGTGCCTTTTGAGCTTCAGTAGACTGGAGGTCTCGACGGGCTTGACGGAGTTTACGCTGGGTTTCATCATACTCAAAAATGCCTCGGCGCAAGGGCTGACTCATGGCGAACAGAATCCCTAGGGTAGATCCAGAAATCAAGGTTCCCGTAACAATCGTGACTAAAATGGCAGTTTGTCGGGGGCGAAGTTTAAACAAACTTAACCTGGCTTTACCCACTTTTGTACCTAGGCGATCGCCT
Source organism: Roseofilum sp. SBFL (assembly GCF_017746885.1). Taxonomy (NCBI): domain Bacteria; kingdom Bacillati; phylum Cyanobacteriota; class Cyanophyceae; order Desertifilales; family Desertifilaceae; genus Roseofilum; species Roseofilum sp. SBFL. The sequence goes on from NZ_JAGHZH010000093.1 coordinate 5,420, forward strand.
AGGGTAGCGAGTAAACCCCCTAAAAATAAAATCGAGACAATCAGAATAATGCCAATAGTCATGGGTAGCTAGAAACGATCCAAGATTCAGATATAGCCTAGCCCATTGTTGTCAAAGCGATCGCCCAAAATACTAGAATTCATCCCTGAGTTCAATTTAAGCAAACTGTTGACTCAAAACTACCGGATTATGTACCGTAATCTTCTTCTTATGGATAGAAATCATTTTTTCGGCCCGTAAATCACCAAGCAAACGGGTTACTGTTACTCGCGTAGAACCGATCGCCTCGGCGATCGCTTGGTGAGACAGTTTCAGATCGATGGTAATCCCATCCTCCGCAGGAATACCAAAATCTCGGCACAAAATCAACAAAAAACTCACCAGTCGCGATCCCATATCCCGGTGGGCCAAAGTCTCAATCATCATCTCCGTTTGTAAGATCCGAGAAGAAAGACCTTGTAACATCACCATCGACAGATCTGGATTTTGTCTAATTGTCTTCTCTACCCGATCTATAGGCAGGGAAAGTAATTCCACTGGAGTAAACGCCACAGCATGGTAAAACCGATCTGAGCGATGGCCCGTAATCAAGGACAACACCCCAAAGACACTATTTTCTCGGAGCAGAGCCACGGTAATTTCTTCTCCAGCTTCATAAACCCTAGAGAGCTTAACCGCCCCTTTGAGCAGAAAATAAACCCGCTCGGCTGGATCGCCCGGAAAAAAGATCGTTTTACCACGCTCAAAGCTTTCCACCACTGGGGGAAAACCACCGCCACTGATTTGGCGAAACATAGCCGCTAGGGGTTTGTCATCACTGAGTATCATATTGCCTTACTTCTAATGTGTGACTGTGCGATCGCGATAGCATTGCGGAGCAATCTCGCTCTCCAACCAAGTGATCTGGTGAGCAGTCTATCACCTTCCACTATTGGCCTTAAAAGAAATTTAACGGAGTTTTTAACTAAAGCTGCTCTCTTCGTCAGGGATAGATAGGTATGAGTTTAACGAATCTGCGCCGGTTCGTGGAAAATTCGATGCAAAAAAATCTCTTCAACCCAGATCGGGCCGTCAGTCTGTATGAGATGATGCCAATAGACCCGACAAAGGAGCATTCTGCACCAAGGTGGGGTATCTCAGCTAGATTTTATCGACGATCAAACCATCATGCTCAACTTAACTGGAAAAAACGCGCTGATTTTGGGAGTTGCCAATAACCGCTCCATCGCTTGGGGAATTACGCAACAACTGCATCAAGCTGGAGCTAACTTAGGAATTACCTATTTGCCTGACGAAAAAGACCGCTACCGTAAAAAAGTTGAAGATTTAGTTTCGCCCCTCAATCCGAGTCTATTTCTGCCCTGTGATGTACAGAATGACGCTCAGGTGGCCGAGATGTTCGAGACGGTGAAAAAGGAATGGGGACATCTGGATATTCTGATTCATTCTTTAGCATTTGCGGGTAAAGACGAACTCAGTGGAGAGTTTAGCGACACGACACGGTCTGGTTTTCTCAAAGCGCTGGAAATTAGTACCTATTCTTTAACTCAGTTATGCGCTCAGGCTAAGTCCTGTATGGCTGAAGGCGGTTCTATTGTCACCCTGAGTTATTTGGGAGGAGTGAAGGTGATCCCCAATTACAATGTTATGGGTATCGCCAAATCCGGTTTAGAAATGAGTGTGCGCTATTTGGCTGCTGAGTTAGGGCCCCAAAATATTCGCGTCAATGCCATTTCTTCTGGCCCCATTCGCACCTTAGCTTCTTCAGCCGTTGGCGGCATTTTGGACATGATTAAGCATGTGGAAGCAATTGCTCCTCTCCGACGCACGGTGACGCAAACGGAAGTCGGAAATACAGCCGCTTTTCTCTGTAGCGATCTGGCAAGTGGAATTACAGGACAGGTTATTTATGTCGATGCCGGATATGAAATCATGGGCATGTGATGAGAGTTAATCGTTCATAGTTAGTAGATGTGTGTAGGTTGAGTTCGCTACGCTCCAGGCTAATGAACCCAACTTACACATGACAGAACTAGCATTATTTGGCTCGGTCTTGCGAGAAGATTTCGATCGCGATCGCAGCAGGAACATGGTTTACGGATAAAGATCAATCCTAGCTTGGTTTCCTAATTTGCCAGCACGTTTCCTGTCCGCGATCGCCCAAAGAACTGTATCATTGACTCATGTAGACGGAAATTCAGAGAACGATGGAAATCAGTGATAATGCGACCCATCGCACAGCTTCGGTTCATCGAATAACTGGGGAAACGGATGTTACAGTATGGTTGGATTTGGATGGTCAGGGCAAATGTAGTGCCAAAACGGGAATACCGTTTCTCGACCATATGCTGCATCAAATCTCATCCCATGGACTGATTGACCTAGAAGTAGAAGCTCAGGGAGATTGGGAGATTGACGATCATCATACCAATGAAGATGTGGGCATTACCCTCGGTCAAGCCTTGGCGAAAGCATTAGGAGATCGCAAGGGGATCGTCCGCTTTGGTCATTTTATTGCCCCTCTTGATGAAGCCCTCGTTCAAGTTTCCCTCGACTTTTCGGGACGACCCCATCTGAGTTACGGTTTATCTCTTCCCACAGAACGAGTGGGAACCTATGATACCCAACTGGTGCGCGAGTTCTTTGTTGCGGTGGTCAACCATTCCCAAATGACCCTCCATATCCGTCAACTCGATGGCATCAACTCCCATCATATTATTGAAGCTACCTTTAAGGCTTTTGCCCGTTCCATGAGAAAGGCTCTGGAAATCGATCCTCGGCGAGCGAGTACAATTCCCAGCTCTAAGGGCGTATTGTAGTCGAAAGGGATAATTATTCATTCACCGAATCGCCAAATCGTGATTTTAGTGCGATCGCGTCCGATAATAGTGTCTGGTGAGTTATTTTGAAATCCTACAATCATGCCTAGAACTCCAGATGAATATGCCGTCCATTTACTCATGAGTGGAGGACACCGAGAAGTGGTACGCTTTCCGACCATTAAAGACTTTCAGAAGTGGTACGCTGCCGAAGTAGTGCAGAAAAAAGACAGTGATGACTTTGTCAGTGTACCCATGAAAACAACAGAAGGGGAATATATGGTCATTCGTCCTAACAGCATCCTAGCAATCCGGGTAGAACCCGTGTATACCAGCAGTATAGATCGAACTCCTATGGATGATTAACACTCTCTATGAAACCCCTCGTCACCTCCCTAATTTTAGCGGCTGGACTCAGTTGGATGCCTCCACTTTGGGGGCAAACTCCCTTACCCTCCCCTGCGGGTGATGTACTAGAAGTCACCCAGAGCGTAGAGAGTAATCTAGGTTGGGACGATCGCCTGTTTGGCCCTTCTGGAGATAAGAGAGCGCTCTTGAGGGCCATTGATTATAGTTTGCAGTATTTGCAAACCCCCAAGGCGATCGAAGACTATACCCAATTAAACCATCCAGACATTACCCGCGATCGCGTCCGTCGGTCTTTGATTCGCTTTCGCCAGCTTCTGGTGGCTTCCCGCAGCGAGGCAGAACTCCAGAGAGCAGTAAAGCGCGAGTTTACCTGGTATCAGTCCGTGGGCAATGACGGCCAAGGAACCGTCGGGTTTACCGGCTATTTTGAACCCACCTACGCTGGAAGTCTCACCCGAACCGCCGAATATCGGTATCCCCTTTATGCTCGTCCCAGCGACTTTGAAGACTGGAGTAAACCCCATCCTACTCGTGGCGAACTCGAAGGAGAAAATGGCCTAGGGTGGCAAAGTCCCCTGAGAGGAACAGAAATTGTTTGGCTTGGCGATCGCCTGGAAGCCTTTTTAGTCCATGTTCAGGGTTCTGCCCAGATCCAACTCCCCAATGGCCAGGTCATAACCGTCGGGTATGCTGGGAAAACCGATCATCCCTATACCAGTATTGGCAAAGAATTGGTGAATGCCGGCCTATTTTCCCTAGAGTCGTTGACGCTACCGAAACTCATCGACTATTTCCACCAGTTCCCCGAACAGATGAACGAGTATTTACCCCGCAATCAAAGTTTTATCTTTTTTAAGGAAACCCAGGGACAAGCGGCGACCGGAAATTTAAGCGTTCCGGTAACAGCTTGGCGATCTATTGCCACCGATAAATCAATTATGCCTCCAGGCGCTCTAGCTCTCATTCATGCTCCCCTTCCCGAACCCAATGCACTCGGACATCTAGAACCCACTCTAGTGAGTCGGTTTGTCCTCGATCAAGATACCGGAAGTGCCATTAAAGGAGCTGGACGGGTGGATGTATTTATGGGGACAGGACGCGAAGCCGGCGATCGAGCTGGGTTAACCAACTCCAACGGAGAGCTTTATTACCTGCTCCTGAAGCGATAGGATAGAAAACACACCGTTATCATCATACTCTTAACAAGGAGAACATAAACCCATGGTAGAACCCCTAATTTCCGGTATCGTGCTGGGCTTAATTCCCATTACTCTCGCTGGCTTGTTTGTAGCTGCCTATCTTCAATACAAACGAGGCAATCAACTGGGTTAGATCCAGATATTAGATTCAAATAAGAGCAATCAGTAGGTTGGAGGAAGTAATCGCTAACCCAACCTACTGCTTTGACCGAACTAAAGTCATGTATCATAATAACCTTTGAGCGGCTTTCTCACTCCTTGAGAATCCACTGACGCGCTTGTTCTTGTTCGGACAAACCAAAACAGGTCACTTCTAAGGAAGGAAACAAGCGGCGAGCTAAAGGCAGTAAAGACTGAATCCACTTAGCATCACAAACCACAGCTTTTTTATCAAAATCCTTGAAGTGATTAAAGCCAATTTTCAAATCTTCTAGCAAGGCATCAGGGGTAATCCATCCCAATTGCTTGACTTCCACATAGGCTTGCAAACGGGGAGAGTGTTGCAGTTTCTCTTCAATCGCTTGACTGATTTTTTCGATGTCCTCGCGCTCAATTTTACCTTCAATACTCACCGCAACGACTGAAGGACGATCCAAAGCAATTAACGTAAGCATCACCAGGTTCCTCCCATGCTGGGTCTCTTCCCTAAGTATAGCAACTTTGACTCGGCAATGAAAAACCGCCTCCTCCTAAGGGGAAGCGGCTAGTTCTAGGATAAGGTTATCATACAGCAGTTTGGACAGGTATGTGGTAGATGGCGATCCCCCCCAACCCCTATTCTCGACTCTGAAATGGATGAACACGGGGATGCATAAAGGGGGTATCATGACCGCACCAAGTGCTGTAATCCTAATCTGTAATATCTAACTGGGCAATGGATTCAACCGCAGGGGTGGAAGCTTGCAACAGGGGAGTATTGATGACTGCATCATTCGCTAGAGTAAATAATGGATTGGAGAAAATACCACCTAGGGAAGTTACTAATAGGGAAACAATTAAACCGACTTGCAATGGACGTAATCCGGGGATATTCCATTGAATTTCGGGATAATTTTCTACAGATTCCGACATTTCATGGGGTTCTTTAACCACCATCATTTTGACAACGCGGATATAGTAGTAAATGGAAACAACACTGGTGATTAATCCGAGTAAGACAAGGGTATACAAACCGGCTTGCCAACCTGCCCAGAAGAGATAAATTTTGCCGAAGAAACCAACTAGAGGAGGAATACCACCGAGAGATAATAGGCACAGGCTTAATCCGAGGGTGAGTAGGGGATCTTTTTGGTATAAACCGGCATATTCACTAATTTGATCGGTTCCGGTTCGCAGAGAGAATAGGATCACGCAAGTAAAGCCGCCCAGGTTCATGAAGAGGTAAACCAGGAGATAGAAAATCATGCTGGCATATCCGGCTTCAGTTCCGGCGAGGAAACCAATCATCACAAAACCCGCTTGAGCGATGGAGGAGTAGGCTAACAGCCGTTTCATGCTGGTTTGGGCGAGGGCGACAACGTTTCCTAAGACGAGGCTGAAGATGGCAAGGGCGGTAAAGACAAAGTGCCATTGCTCGGAGACGGAGGGGAAAGCGGTGACGAGGAGGCGAATGGCGAGGGCAAAGCCAGCCGCTTTTGAGCCAACGGAGAGAAAGGCAACGACGGGGGTGGGGGAGCCTTCATAAACATCGGGAGTCCATTGGTGGAAGGGGACGGCGGAGATTTTGAAGGCGATACCGGCGATAATGAAGACGAGGGCAATGACAAGACCGATCGCCGGACTGTTGGGATTTTGCGCAAAGCTTTTGGCAATTTCCCCTAATTGGGTTTCTCCACCGGATAAGCCATAGAGTAAGGAACTCCCATAAAGAAATACGGCAGAACTTGAGGCTCCAATTAACAGATATTTTAAGGCCGCTTCATTGGAGCGGGGGTCACGTTTCATATATCCCGTCAGCAAATAGGACGCAATACTGAGGGTTTCTAGGGAGACGAAGATCGTGACTAATTCATCTGCTCCAGAGAGGAACATCCCCCCAATGGTAGCGGTGAGCAGAATCATCAGAAATTCGCCTAAAGCGGTTCCTGTTTCTTGGACGTAGGTGATGGACATGAGGATGGTGAGCGCCGCAGAGAGGGCAATCGTGCCCCGAAAGACCATACTTAGGGCATCACTGTTAAATCCGCCAAAGAAGGCGACTGGGTTGGTGAGGTCCCATTGGAGAACGAGAGCGCCAATGGAGGCTAACAATCCGGCGATCGCGATATAGGGAGTCCAGTTTGAGGCGTTGCGCCCACCGATTAGGTCTGTAATCACTACGACCAATAAGGTTAGAATAACAATTCCCTCTGGTAATATGGCTCCAGCATTAAGCTGGGCAGCAAGGTTGGTAACATCCATAGGTTGTTTTGAGTTGAGCTATGCATCTGGCGACGTAACATTTCCGCATTATACAGCGCTTCGTGCTAGGGAAAAGGCAAAGGGAAAGCCTTAGAAATCAATTGTTCTGGATATATCGGTGTGGGTTTGGCTGCCTATTGCTCGCAGTATGGATGGGAAAAATGCCAGTAGTTTTGCAATTGCTCTAGATTGGGCGATCTAAATTTTGGGTCTAGAACTCGGACAAAGGGCGATCTCTCTACATCGGTGACCACTCTTGAAGCCTTGAAGAAAAAAAAAGTCCTAAGGATCGTTACCCCCAGGACTCTCAAACCTTTATTCTGGGATCTAGTATAACAGGTCTGTCAATCAATTGGACTTTGACTTGACCCATGTTACTCTTTACTCTTTAATGGATTCTTTCTCGCCAATAAGCCAAGACTTCAGTTGCATTAAATCCACGATATTGCAAATAGCGGTAGACTTTGGCTTGGGTTTGAGGATCGAGGTTAGCCCAATCAGTAATTTTATATTTGCGTTCTACCTTAGTTTGTAAGTCTTGGGTTTCGGCTAAAGTGTCTGGGGGTTCGGGTTGTTCATCCCAAGCCTGTTCAAAGGTTTCTGAGGAAATACCTTTGCTTAAGCATTTGCGACGAAGGGCAGCTTTACCATATTTTCCTTTGCCGCTTTGAATCAGGGTACTGGCTAATCGACGATCGGATTGATACCCTAAACTCTGTAAGTGGGCGATTGTCTCCGCAATTTCCTCAAGGGAAAAGCCCTTTTCCTGAGCCTTCTTTTCCAGTTCTTTAACGCTATAATCGCGGCGCGAAAGGAGAAGATTGAAGTAAGTCTGACAAGTCATAGTGGCACAAAAGTAGAGAAAGAAAGGGTTGAAAATTAATCGATCCAGGGTATAAGGCTCAGTTCTTGACGAATCCGACCGATTATTGCTCTAATAACAAGTACGATCCTCGGTAAAAGCTTATGACTTCTTTACCTTATACACCTCCTCCCCGAAAGCCGGCAAAGCCTTCTGAATCCACGCAGAGCCAAACCGCCAGCCCAATGGCTTCTCAGAAGTATTCGCCATCTGTACCGATTTCAGTGTATCGGGATTTAGCCAGTGAGGTGAAAGAAAAGCAAGTAATGCTGGAGAGTCTAAAACAACAGAATCAACAACTGATTCAACAAAATCAACAGTTACGGGGAGAAATTGAGCAGTTGGTTAGATCGGTGGTACGTCTGCAACAGATTGCCCATGCCTATGAGCCAAGTATACCAGTTGCGCCCCCTCCCCCAGCTCCTCAAGAAGCCTTTACCCCGGAACCGAAGTTTACGCCAGAGCCGAAAGTGGATTCAACTCTTCCACCCCCACCAGAACCCGAAGATCGTGATTCTCCTGTTGATTTACCTCCGCCTCCAGAGGATTTACCGTTGTTTAGTGAGGAGCAGCAACGCCCCTATCCCCATCCTAGCGCTCCAGAACGCTCATCGGATCTCAATGGTGTGGGTTTGGCGATCGCCATCTTTGCTATTGCGGGTATGGCAGCAACAGCAAGCTTTCTGATTGTGCGTCCCTTGATTCACCAAGGCAATCCGAAGTAAATTTCGTAAAACAGGTAACAAAATTCTATTGCCAACGGGTGATAGTAAAATGCAGTCCTAGTCCAGTCTATTTGATTAACGAACCCTTAAGGAGTTAAAACGTTGAAAAAAATTCAAGCAATTATCCGTCCATTCAAACTGGATGAAGTTAAAATTGCCTTAGTCAATGCTGGTATCGTGGGGATGACGGTTTCTGAAGTTCGGGGTTTCGGACGGCAGAAGGGTCAAACCGAGCGCTATCGGGGTTCTGAATACACGGTTGAGTTTCTGCAAAAACTCTCGTTAGAAGTGGTGGTTGAGGATGCTCAAGTGGATATTGTCGTTGATAAGATCATCAGCGCTGCTCGTACAGGTGAAATCGGAGACGGAAAAATCTTTATTTCTCCTGTGGAAAGGGTGGTTCGGATCAGAACGGGAGAGTCTAATTTAGAGGCAATCTAAGCTCTAATCTCAGAGAGTAACCGCAGTTGGCTAGTTGGTGAGGATTTTCATGGATCTAGTTACATAATAGGTGATACTAGCCTTATCCTCACCTAGAGGTCTACCGCTCAATGGCTTCTAGATAACATCTTACGAAACTTCTCACTACTAACACTCAGGCATCGCGCTCAGGGAAAATTGCTCTGGGCGCTTAGTGTTTAGTTTTCGGGTTAATGGTTTACTGCCATAGCTGTTGAAATGGGGGTAAAAAGAGTTTAAAGGCTTCCCCTCGATGGGAAAGGTGATGTTTCATCTCTGGGGTAAATTCGGCAAAGGTACGTTGATGTTGGGGGAGATAGAAAATTGGATCGTAGCCAAAGCCAGCATTTCCTCTGGGAGCATGGAGAATTTCGCCGGGACAAATGCCTTCACTACTGAGGATAATGTTTCCAGAGGGATCGGCAAGGGCGATCGCACAAACAAAGTGAGCGCGGCGATTCTCTTCATTGGCTAATTCCTTGAGAACTCGTTCAATCCGTTCGGTATCCGTATTGCCATAACGAGCGGAATAAATGCCCGGAGCGCCGTTCAGAGCATCAATGGCGAGTCCAGAGTCATCGGCGATCGCCCATTCTCCGGTTGCTTTAGCCACTTCTGAAGCCTTTAAGCAAGCATTTTCTACAAAGGTATCCCCCGTTTCTTCAACGTCTAATTCTGGGGGTTTGGGCAGAAAGTGGATATCTAACCCCACAAAATAGGCTTTGATTTCTTCTAATTTACCGGGGTTGCCTGTGGCGACGACCAAAGATTTCATGGAACAGTTATAGATAGGGAACCAGAAACACTTGCAAGTGTGGCACTGGCGAGTGTTTCTACTCCATTATTCTAATTCATCGGGATCGATGCCCAGTTCCCGTAAGCGATCGGCTAATTTTTCTGCCCGTTGGCGCTCGCTCAGAGCTTCTTGCTCTAGGGTTTTGAGTTTCTCTTGCTCGGCTTTAATCAAGCCTTCTACTAGGGGAGGATTGAGCAGTTCTTGCACAGATAAAACGAGGTCTTGAAACTGAGGAGATACCACTGTGTCCGTTTCTTTAAAGTCAGTATACTCATATCCTTCTTCATTGGTCGGATTGGTAAACACGCGCACCTGTTTCTTTTTGGGGTCAATAATCCAATATTCCGCAATTTCTGCTAGTTCGTATTCATTGCGTTTAACCACATAATCATCCCGACGATTGGTGCTAACCACTTCCACCACCAAGATTGGTTTTTCCGCAAAGTCTAATACTCCTGCCCCTCCTCGATCGCCCACTTGTTCCCAAAGAGCTTGCTCGCAGACGAGAGCATCGGGAATGCGGGACGTTTTTTCTTCAGTCCTCACACCAACTATGGTTTTGGCAACGAAAGATAAATTCTGGTTAGCAAAGTAGTGCTGGAGTTGATAGACCAAAAACTCGCAGATTTGACAATGCTTGAGGGTGGGTGTATTCATGGGGATCAGTTTTCCTCGGTATAATTCCTGGAGAATATCTGGTTCGCCTTCATACTCTAGATACTCCTCGAAGGTGAATAGATGCTCTTGAGTTTCTTGGGGCTGGGGAGCGATCGCTTGGGTTTCTGGAATCGTTGCTTGAGTCATCAGGTGAGACCTCGATCGTGCGTTATCAGTAAATTCTAGCCAAAATGCAGTTAACGCTACTCTAAAAGGAGACAAGGAGCTTCAAGCCCCTTGTCTGAGTCAAGCGTTATCAAGAAGGGGCACTTAAGTGAAGGTATTTGCCCAATCTTTAATCCAATTTAAGGTGTCATGGACGTTTTCTAGGGTGGCGGCTTCACAATAAAGACGTAAAACAGGTTCGGTTCCGCTAAAACGAACGAGGAGCCAACTGCCATCGGCTAATCGGAATTTGTAACCATCAATGGTATTGCAGTCGGTAACAGCTTTACCCGCAATTTTGGTGAGGGGATTGGTTTCTAATTCTTGTACAAGACGCGATCGCACTTCCATGCTGGCTAAGGGGAGATCGATGCGATCGTACATGGAGGAAAATCCGGTTTTTTCTTGCAGTTGACTATATAGATAGCCAAGATTTTGCCCCGATTGCACCACGGCTTCGAGAACATAGAGGGCGGAAAGCAGGGCATCCCGTTCGGGAATATGGGTGTTATAGCCAACACCACCGGATTCTTCCCCGCCAATGAGGACGGAATTCTCTAACATGCGATCGGCAATATATTTATACCCGATCGCCGTTTCATGGACGGATAAGTTATACAGTTGTGCCACTTTGGGCATTAAATCTGAGCCACTGATGGTTTTAACAACTTCTCCTGTGAACCCCCGTCGGGTAGCTAAATGTTCGATCAGAACAGGAATCAGAATTTGGGTACTCATGTATGTGCCATCTTTATCTATGGCAGCGATGCGATCGCTATCGCCATCAAAGACTAAACCGGTGACTAAGTCTGAACTTTTTCCAGAGGTGGAAAAGTTCTTCATATCCTCTAATAATTGAGGTAAATATTTGGGCAGAGGTTCGGGCGCACCGCCATCAAACAGGGGGTCGCGATCGCTATTTAACTCTCGAATATCGACCCCTAAAATTTGCGCCAATCCTCCTCCGGCTGCTCCATGCATGACATCGGCAAACACGGTTAATTTACCTTGGATAATGGCGGATTGAATGGCTCCAATATCGACTTTAGAACGTAAAATCTCACAATAGGAAGGCCAAGGATCAAACGACTCTAGGGTTCCCGGTTTTAGAGCAGGGGGGAGGGTTTGGCCGAGTTTCGCTTCTATTTTTTGGGTGACTTCTGGGGAGACAGAACCGCCAAAGGCTCCTTTCACTTTTAAGCCGAGATATTTACCGGGGTTATGGGAAGCTGTCATGACAATTGCACCGAGGGCACCTTTTTCTTTCGCTGCCCAACTGAAGGCGGGGGTTGGGGCGTAAGTATTCGCGAGCAGCACATTAAAACCCGCATTTTGAATGGCTTCAGCAGCAACTTGGGCAAATTCTTCCGCTAAAAACCGGCGATCGTGGCCCACGATTACGGTACGATTGCTGCGATCGCCATAAACTTCTTCTAAAATCTGGGCGGCGATCGGGGCAACTTCAGCCACCCGTTCCATGGTGAAATCTGCCGCAATTACCCCTCGCCAGCCATCTGTACCGAATTTAATGGGGTTTTTAAAAGACGTTACTGCCATAAGTGCTGCCTCTTTCCATAAATACTCACTTCTTGAGTTTACCCCCAATTTTCAGCCGGTCTACTGTCTATAAAAATATCGATATAGCGCTTCATGCTAGGCAATAGCTTGTATGGCTTAGAGTCTAAGGCTTCAAGCCGTACCTCATACAAGAGAGAAACACTATATCCCTCTTCTATCACTCTAGGCAGAGGAAAATAAGAAATCAGGCTCAAGGGAGAGAGGAAAGAGGGCAAGACCAGCAAGATTAATCAAGGAAATTAATCGTGGGAACCCCAAAGATAAGTGACCAATAGGAAAGA
>NZ_JAGHZH010000094.1:0-9834 GCF_017746885.1 Roseofilum sp. SBFL
CCCCATCCCCCCATCCCCCCATCACAGCGCAAAGCGCTGTATAGTGATGCGCTCTATATTCCCTATTCCCTAACCTTAACACTTCCAAGTTAATGTATTCGGATCGAACTGACACACTTTAGGAAATTCAGTCTCCATAGAAATAGAAGGCAACGTCGAACCATCCGGAAGGACAGGCAGGCGAGAAGGGCAATTATCCAGAGTTTGCTCAATCCGGTTCGCTTGAGTTTGGGCAATTCTGGCAATATCCACCCAAGTATTGAGAAAATTCACCACTTGATTAGGTGAAGAAGGCAATGTAGGAGTATACGAATTATTTCTGTTTAAAGCATTAACCTGAGCTTGAATTTGGGGAATCCGATCGATCCATTGGCCTAAATAATTAGCATAGTCTTGGGGATTATCAGAAGTCGGTGGACAAGTCCGGGTGAAAACTTCTGTCGTTTGCAGCAAGATATTGAACACAGGACAAATTTGGTTATCCCGGCAGGAAAACCCTAGGGTTTGCGCTGAGGCTGAAGGGTTAAAGGTTAGGCTGCTTAAGGTTAGACTGCCGAGGGTAAGAAACCAAGCCGGTTTGGGTATGGGCAACATTTGAGTATTCTCCAAATTAAATCCATCACTGTTAGGTATAATGACACATCCTTTTTAATTGATACTTTGATTTTAGCGGGTGCAGATGGCGATCGGGTAAAATAGAGTTGGGTCTTTTTATTCAGATATATGATTAATATATACGCTTACGCAGGTAAACCCCAAAATATTAAAGTTTTTGTTCAATGAATATTAAGCAAGTTTTAGTTATTGGCTTTGGAATCATTCTCAGTACTGTTCAAAAGAAATAATCAAGAAGAGGAATTGTTGCGTTTAGTGAAATCAAAGAAAGGGAAAATAATCATGGATTTGATCCGAACAGATTTAGAGAATATGATTGATATTGAAAATCAAATCCTCTGAACAATTCAGTGACAAATGTAGTTCATAGTAACCAGCAAATTACCTTGAACTTAAAACAACAGCTAATTGCGGTTGAACAGCTTATTGAGTCCATTACTAGCATCAATGCTGGAGCAAAGGATAATGCCAGTTCTATGACACAGATCGGTGAGGGTATCCAACAGTTGAATGGTGTGGCATTGGAGCTGAAGAAAATTGTTTAAACGGACTGCTTCGTAAGCTATGACTAGAGTGTGAAGCACTATATTACTTTGAGAACGAACAGAGGTAATTATGGGAGGATCTTGACTAGATTGACGCGATCGCTATTTACCCTAGGCAAATGGTATGTTATCTGTAGTATAATTAAGCCATATTAAAGGGTTGTCAGGTTATGGTACAAATACTCCTAACCCTAGCGGTTCTAGGGACGTTAGTGGCACTTCTCGCGTCTATCGTCATTGGCTCATATAATTCTTTAGTTAAGTTACGCAATCGATATCAGAATGCTTTTGCCCAGATTGATGTGCAGTTGCGCCGCCGTTATGATTTAATTCCCAATTTGGTGGAAGCGGTGAAAGGGTACATGAAGCACGAGCGGGAAACCTTAGACGCTGTGATTCAAGCTAGAAACGCGGCGGTAAGTGCCACGTCCCAAGCTTCTCAAGCACCAGGCGATCCCACTGCGATGCAGACGTTGGGCAATGCAGAGGCAATGCTAACGGGATCTTTGGGACGGCTGTTTGCTTTAGCTGAGGCGTATCCAGATTTGAAGGCAGATCGAAATATGGCTCAGTTGATGGAAGAGTTGCGATCGACTGAAAATAAAATTGCCTTTGCTCGCCAGGCATTTAACGATGCGGTGACGCTCTACAATACCAAGCGTGAGGAGTTCCCCAGTAATACGATCGCCAGTTTCTTTAACTTTCGGGCAGCACAGTTGCTTAAAGAAACCGATCCCAATGTGAAAAATGCGCCGACTATTTCCTTCTAGAAAACGATAGACTTTATTGTGTTGTTTTGTTGGTTGGTTACTATGTCTTCCAAGTATTCAAGAAAAAGAAGAGATGATTTAGCCAGGCATTGCCGCCAAATGTTAGTGGAAAATAAAACTCAAGAAGAAGTTTTAACTTACCTCAAGGAAATAGGTTGCTCACTCTCTTTTTCGTTTTCAATTTGGGGGGAAACGAATAATCTACCTCTTGACGAAGCACGAATACAAGTATTAGGAAGTAAAACTTGGGAAAATGAAAGAAGTGATGCTATAGACTTTCACAATCAAGTGATGGATATACTGGATAAATTATAAATGCGCCCTAGAAAACGATGAACTTTTTTGAACATCAAGAGCAGGCACAGCGGAAAACCGTTTATCTGATTTTCCTATTTGCGATCGCCATTATCGGTATGATTTTGGCAATCTATGCTGTGGTAGCGATCGTTGTCTACATAGAAGTGCAAACTCAGCAATCCCTCTATTCTCCAGAGATCTTAGCGATCGTTGCCTTCAATGTCTTGCTCATTGTTGGGTTGGGGAGTGGGACAAAAATCCTTCAATTGCGAGGCGGGGGTAAAGTCGTTGCCTCTAGTCTGGGCGCGCGTTTGGTTCATCCGGGCACTTACGATAAACTAGAGCGACAACTGCTCAATGTCGTCGAAGAAATGGCGATCGCCTCCGGAGTTTCCGTTCCTCAAGTCTACATCATGGATCGCGAAGCCGGGATCAATGCCTTTGCCGCCGGGTTTACCGTTAATGATGCCATCATTGGCGTAACCAAAGGATGCTTAACCGAACTCGAGCGAGATGAACTTCAAGGCGTAATTGCCCATGAATTTAGCCATATTATTTATGGCGATATGCGCCTCAACTTATATCTCATGGGAGTCATCCAGGGAATCTTACTGATTCACATTATAGGGCGACAAATATTACACATGGTTTCTAATGGTCCTCGAGTGAATCGAAAAAAGCAAGGTCTTGTGATTATTGCTAGTCTCGCCGTTTTAGCCATTGGATATATTGGCTTTATCTGCGGACGAATGATTAAAAGCGCCATCTCCCGTCAGCGAGAATTTTTAGCCGATGCTTCTGCCGTCCAATTAACCCGCAATCCCCTAGGACTGTCCAACGCTCTGCGTAAAATTGGAGACTTAAGAGACGGCTCTCAAATCAGGACTCCCACCGCCGAAGAAGCCAGTCATTTATTTTTTGGGGAAGCTATCAGCAGCTTCAATAGCCGCCTCTTTGCCACCCATCCCTCCCTGACAGAGCGCATTGAACGCTTGGAAAATTTGCCCACTGGCACATTACAAGGGGAGGCTCCTCCACCAGCACAGGAACGAACCGCCGCTCTAGAATCACCAGAGACTCCAGGAATTAGCGGATTGCAAGGTGGATTGCAAAGTGGATTGCAAGGTGGATTGCAAGAAACAACCATCCATGTCGATCTAGAATCAATTGTAGAGGAGATTGGCAACACGGACAGCGCCCATCTCAACTATGCCCAATCCTTGCTGGTGCAACTTCCAGAACGGATCAAAACAGCACTCACAGACGATCGCGGTTGTCAGGCGATAATTTATGGACTATTCTTAAACTCACAAAACAGAGAGATTAGGCAGAAACAAATTGCCCACCTAAAAGCCACCGAACCCTCAGAAATACTCAATCGTCTTTGGCAGATTGTCGTCTGTTTTGAACACTTAAATCCTCGCTACCGTTTACCCTTAATTGATTTAACCATTCCCGTACTCAGACATCTGTCAACCGACTGTTATCAACATTTGAGTCAACAACTGCAAACCCTGATTAATACTGGCGGAAAATTATCCTTATCAGAATACACTCTACAAGCTGTTTTATTCCATCGTCTCGCGCCCTATTTCCATCCTCACCATCCCTCAAAACCGCCATCTACTCATGAAACTTGGAATGATTGCCTGGTCGTTTTGTCAGGATTAGCTAAAGTGGGGTATCAGGATAAGCAACAAGCTATTGAGGCCTTTCAATCTGGATTGCAGCGACTCCGTGGTGCGTCTAACAAAACGCTTCCTAACCAACTGAGTCCGGTGAATCTGAGCAGTATTCGTAGAAGTCTTAAAAGGCTGATCAACACTACTCCAAAAGTAAAACAGCGCATTGTAGATGCTTGCGCTCATACCGTTTTATACGATCGCGAAGTCAATCTTAAACAAGCTGAATTGTTACGCACGATTATCATTCTCTTAGATTGCCCCATTCCTCCATTTTTAGAGACTCTTGAATAATATTTAACCGTAAATCAACCTATGATTAACCATATCTTAACTTGACATTTGACCATTTTTTGAAATCATAAAAAGCGGGTATCTAATGGTAGACTGGGGGAATTATGCAAATTTTTATTAAAACAGTTAAACCCTTCCTAGGGTTCTTTATATTAGCTCTGGCCGCTACCTCCTTATTAAATGGGTGTCAATCCTCTAACCATCAATCTTACCAACCCATTAATATTGATGGTTCAAGTACCGTTTATCCGATTACTAAAACGGCTGCCGATCGCTTTAACGAAACCCAGAGTGTTCCCGTAGAGGTAACTGTAGGATTTTCGGGGACAGGGGGAGGCTTTAAGAAATTTTGTGCAGGAAAAACAGAAGTTAATAATGCCTCTAGACCCATTAGTTTATCGGAAATGGAAGCTTGCAAACAGGCAAAAGTATCTTATATTGAGCTTCCGATCGCTTTTGATGCCATTACTGTTGTGGTTAATCCCCAAAATAATTGGATTGAAAACATTACGATTGATGAATTACGAAAGATTTGGCAACCGGAAGCCCAACAGAAAATCACTCGGTGGAATCAAATTCGATCGTCTTGGCCGAACGCTCCTTTGAAATTGTATGGGCCGGGGACAGATTCAGGAACCTATGATTATTTTACTGAAGCAGTTACGGGGAGTGCAGGTTCGAGCCGTAGCGATTATATTGCCAGTGAAGATGATAGGTTACTGGAGCAACAAGTTAGCTCAGATGTCAATAGTTTAGGTTATTTTGGATTAGCCTATTACGAACAAAATAAAGATGAGCTAAAAGCCCTGAGTGTTGATAGTGGTCAGGGGCCGGTTTTTCCATCTAGGGAAACAGTGGAAAAAAGTGAATATCAGCCTCTAGCTCGTCCTTTGTTTATCTATATTAATCTGACGGCAGCTCAAAACAACCCAGCAATGAGAGAATTTGTGTACTACTTTTTAGAACAAGCCCCAGGAATTGCTGAGGAAGTGGGTTATGTGCCTTTACCAGAGGAAGCTTATCATATTAATGAAGTGACCTATAATCAAGGGGAAGTAGGCACGGTTTTTGAAGGTCAATCTCAGTTTGGCCTCTCTATTTCTGAGCTTATGCGTAAGCAAGCTAAGTATTAATTGAAGATGACCAAAATAACCCCTTATTGGCGGGAATCGTTAACTGAAGGATTAGGCACATTTATTCTTGTTTTTGCTGGCACAGGCGCAGTTATGGTTAATGACATAACTGGGGGTACATTAACCCATTTAGGAGTTAGTTTTGTCTTCGGTGCAGTGGTTGCGGCAATGATTTATGCCACGGGCCATATTAGTGAAGCCCATATTAATCCAGCGGTGACTTTGGGATTTTGGACAATGGGATCGTTTCCGGGAAAAAAGGTCTTACCCTATGTCATCAGTCAATGTTTGGGGGCGATCGCCGCATCCTGTGTATTACGCTATACTATCGGTCTGGTTGCCGATCTGGGAGCCACACAACCGCTCAACGGTAATGCAATGCAATCACTGGTCTTAGAAACCATTCTCACCTTTATCTTGATGTTCGTTATCTTGGGTTCGGGTTTAGACCGCCGCGCTCATCCGGGATTTGCAGGAGTGGCGATCGGCTTAACTGTGGGGTTAGAAGCTGCATTTATGGGTCCAATTACTGGCGCAAGCATGAATCCCGCGCGATCGCTCGGCCCCGCTTTTGTTTCCGGTCTCTGGGACTACCAAGGAATCTACTGGATCGCTCCCATTGTTGGGGCCCAACTTGCGGTCATTGTCTATCGCACTCTCTCTCCCAAATATGATTAACTGAGGGATTGCTCTCCCTATCTCCCCATCCCCCCATCCCCCCATTCCCCTATCCCCTTATCAGAACGCAAAGCGCTCTATTCATTATGAAAAAAGTCATGTTTGTCTGTAAAAGAAACTCCTGTCGTTCCCAAATGGCAGAAGGATTTGCTCGCACTCTAGGCAACAACAAAATTGAAGTGACCAGTTGCGGTTTAGAAGCCTCTAGAGTCCATCCCACAGCGATTGAAATGATGCAAGAAATTGGAATTGATATTACCGATCAAACCTCGAATCCCATTAGTGAATTCAAAGCTGAAGACTATGATGCCGTCATTTCCCTCTGTGGCTGTGGAGTTAACTTACCCCAAGATTGGGTTTTGCAAGAGATTTTTGAAGATTGGCAACTCGACGATCCCGATGGTCAACCTCTAGAAACGTTTCGACGAGTGCGTGGGGAAATTAAGGAACGAGTAGAAGGATTAATGGCTAAATTATAGATTCCCAATTACAAACATTATTAGGAATTCGGAATTAAGCTTGAGGAGATTTGAGTACTCCAGACATCAAGATCCACCAGGGAACATAGATATTGGGAACCCAAGTAGAACGATCGCGTAATTGGGGCGCAATCATGGGTAAAATAAACTGTAAAGACCGCAAAGATGCGGGTTGATTGCCCTCTCGGTCTACTACACCATAGCGTCGGGCTTGTTCAGCAACAATTTGCACTTTTCCCGTGCGTCTTATAATCTGAGAATCCGCAGCTAAACAGGCAATCACGCGGCCAGTTAATAAGGGAGTTTCCCAGTTAAAACCATCAGCAAACGGATTGCCTCTTTCTGGTAGTGTTCCGCTCGATGCTTGCTCTTGGGCAAATTGGGTGAATTTTTCTGTACCTACAATTCCCGGCCAAATGGATAAGGACGTAATGTTATGGGGTTTAAGCTCTAGAGCTAATTCTAGCGCCAGGCGATCGCACGCCGTTTTGCCTACCCCATACAACACCCCAAATATCGGAAACAATCCCCCCCAAGAAGACAGAGTACAAATGAGTCCCTGTTTCCGAGGAACCATCATTCTTGCCGCATACACGCTGGCGATATAATGTCCCCGCAGTCCCACTTGGTTCACCCGATCCCACAAATTCGGCTCCAATTCCCAAAAGGGTTCGCCATAGGTTTCTTTCAGCATAGAGACAGCAGCATAAGCATTATTCACCAATAGATCCAACTGTCCGTTTTGTTCATCAGCAATACGCTCAAACAACAAGCGCACCTGCTCATCCTCAGCATGATCCACTTGTACGGGAATACCTACCCCACCTGCTGCTTCAAGTTCTTTTTGGGTTTCTTCTAAACTCCCCATGCCTTCCTCGGAAGTATGCAGAGTTCTGCCAGTAATATAAACCGTTGCGCCAGCTTCGGCTAATCCGATGGCAATACCTTTTCCTAATCCACGAGATGCTCCCGTAACGAGGGCAATTTTCCCTTCAAGTGGTTTGGATGTCATTGTTTAGAGAACCTCTCATATGAATGTAAACAGTGCTGTAGCAGAAAAACCAAGGCAATATTTCTAAATATTTCACTTGTTCTGATTGGATTAAGTTAAAATGCTTCCTGTCTAAAGTTAAAATTCTTGTGATTTGATATCGTTCTGCTAGAATCC
Source organism: Roseofilum sp. SBFL (assembly GCF_017746885.1). Taxonomy (NCBI): domain Bacteria; kingdom Bacillati; phylum Cyanobacteriota; class Cyanophyceae; order Desertifilales; family Desertifilaceae; genus Roseofilum; species Roseofilum sp. SBFL. The sequence continues at coordinate 7,662 of NZ_JAGHZH010000094.1, forward strand.
CTAAACTAGCATCCACCGTCGCGATCTAAAAAAGCAATAATTCCACGGGTATCTGCAATTATTCTTCTGTCCACAATAATGCTTCTGTTTGAGAGGATAAATCGCTTCTTCCACTGGCTCCCATCCCAATTGATTTGGGTAACTTTTTGGGGATAGGAGTGAAATGATCGGTGACTAATTCTTGGATAATTTCAGGAATCGATTTTCCAGTTTTATTCACCATTTCTTGAAGGATGGCTTCTGTCTCTTCTGGTAAATAAATAGAGGTAGGTTTCATCGGATTAATTATTTTTTCCACCAATAGCTAATAGGGAAACTGTGGGCTACCCTAAAAATCTTAACCCTTGTTGCCAATTTTGCCCAGAGAATCGGAACGTGATACAGTGAAATATTCTACCCTTACCCTCCAGCCCGTGTCCCAGATCCATGTTTTGTGATTATCTTGTCCAAATTCTCACCGCTCGCGTGTACGATGTTGCCCAAGAAACGCCCCTAGAAGTGGCGAACAACCTTTCTCGGCGATTGGGGAATCGCTTGCTGCTGAAACGGGAAGATATGCAATCAGTATTTTCGTTTAAGCTGCGGGGGGCTTACAACCGAATGGCAAAACTGCCCCCAAAGCAGTTAGCGCAAGGGGTGATTGCTTCTTCTGCGGGGAATCATGCCCAAGGGGTTGCCCTGGCTGCACGACATTTGGGAACTCGTGCGTTGATTGTGATGCCGGTGACTACGCCCCAGGTGAAAGTGGATGCAGTGCGATCGCACGGTGGAGAGGTTGTATTATACGGTGAAACCTACGATGAAGCTTATGGTCATGCCCGCGAACTCGAAGCCCAGAAAGGGTTAACATTTATTCATCCCTTTAACGATCCGGATGTAATTGCCGGACAAGGCACAATCGGGATGGAAATTTTACGCCAATATCAACAGCCGATTCATGCAGTTTTTGTAGCGATTGGTGGTGGAGGTCTCATTTCTGGCATTGGTGCTTACGTGAAACGCCTGCATCCAGAAACTAAAATTATTGGCGTAGAGCCAGTGGATTCCGATGCCATGAATCAATCCCTGAAAGCCGGAAAGCGGTTGAGATTGCCCCAAGTGGGCTTATTTGCTGATGGGGTAGCGGTGCGGGAAGTGGGAGAAGAAACCTTCCGCCTCTGTCAAGAATATGTGGATGAAATTATTGTGGTGGAAACCGATGATACTTGTGCCGCCATCAAAGATATGTTTGAAGATACCCGCTCTATTGTAGAACCAGCGGGAGCATTGGCGATCGCCGGCGCTAAAGCCTATGTAGAACGGGAAAATATCCAAGGACAAACCCTTGTTGCCGTTGCCTGTGGTGCCAATATGAACTTCGATCGCCTGCGGTTTGTTGCCGAGCGAGCTGAATTTGGAGAACGCCGAGAAGCCATTTTTGCCGTCACCATTCCCGAAAAACCCGGAAGTTTACGCCACTTCTGTGACTGTTTAGGTACACGTAACCTAACTGAATTTAACTATCGCATCGCCGATCGCACTTCTGCCCATATCTTTGTCGGCGTGCAAATCAAAGACCGAGAAGATGCCGCTCAAATCGCCAAGACCTTTGAAGAGACAGGGTTTAAAACCCTAGAATTAACCGATGATGAACTGGCAAAAATGCATCTGCGGCATATGGTTGGTGGGCGCTCTGCCCTAGCAGAACATGAATTATTATACCGCTTTGAATTTCCCGAACGCCCTGGCGCACTGATGAAATTTGTCGCCTCGATGAGTCCCAACTGGAATATTAGTCTCTTCCACTATCGCAATAATGGCGCAGACTATGGGCGTATTGTCGTGGGAATACAAGTCCCGCCCCAAGAAATGGCAGAATGGCAAGCGTTTTTAGACACTTTAGGCTATCACTATTGGGACGAAAACAACAATCCTGCCTATAAATTATTCTTAGCTTGATGAAGTTATAGCGCTGCGCGCTAGGGAATGGGGAATGGGGAATGGAGAATGGGGAATAGGGAATGGGGAATAGGGAATGGGGAATAGGTTTCAGTGCTTAAGGGGTGACAAGGAGGCTAAAAACTAGACTGTATAAGGGATAGAGCCTGTAGCCCTTGGGGAAAAAACCACCGCTTATGAGGTTTGCACTCCATTAATTCTTCAGCTAAAGAAGAGCCACATTGGAAGGAGTAAA
>NZ_JAGHZH010000095.1:0-36225 GCF_017746885.1 Roseofilum sp. SBFL
ACACATGGCTCTTACGCTCCCCTCTATCATAGGCCCCCACGGCTTTATGTCTTAGGTCTATACTATAAGCTGATGGCATCATCTCACGATCGCTAACTTCATCTTTCTATTATGTCCTAACTCTCCCTTTCACTGCTATAGTTAAAGAAATCCAGGAAATTTTGGTCTATCGTTTCTTCCTCTTAGAACCTCCTGTGGATGGAAAGTTCGGCCCCCTGAGTAGGGCAGCATTTCAGGAATTTCAAAAAATTACGGATTGCCCTAATGTCGGCACTCTAGACGTTCAAACCGCTCAGGCCCTGCTTCATACCCCTCGAGATCGCGTGGTTCAACTGCACCTGAGTGATGATATTCCCAGTCGCATTGTGGCCTATATACTGCAAGAAGGTTACCATATTTCCTTGGGCAAAGAGCGCTACAACATTGTTTATGTGGAGGGCATGAACACCGATGGAACGCTCAATGATGATGCTCCTGATCGATTCAACGATTTGCGATGCCTAATTGAGATTGTTGATGGTTGTCCACGTTTTGTAGGGAAGTGGATGGGAACTTGCGAACCCGGTCGGCATTATACAAAGTGGAAAAATCGAATACCTAAAGGATGGAAACGAGGAGCTGCAAGAATTAAGTTTGGTCAATACCGAGCTTGGCAAGTTGGTTTACATGACGGAGAGAGAGAGATCACGAAGCATTAGTGAATCACTGGCCTATTCCTGTTTACCGTGATGTCAATGAAGATATGATCCGCACAGGCGATCCATTAGAAACAACTACAGGCATTAATCAACATCATGGCTATGGCAACACTGGCAGCATTGGTCGAGCAAGTGCAGGCTGTCTTGTGGGTCGAACTGTAGAAGGCCATCGAGAGTTTATGAAGTTGGTCAAGTCTGATGTTCGTTATAAAGAATCGCACAGCTATCGATTTATGACAACGATCATTCCTGGTGATGAACTCTTAGAGACTCCTATTCATCCCTTTGGTCATGAAGATGATCTATCACAGATTACATGGATTGATATCTTTCGAGATCCACAAGAAAAACTCGTGATAGTTGGTATGAATGAAGGAACAGCTATTCGCAAGTGGACTCCCAAAGATAAAGCAGAGTTTCTGAAAGTTTTGCAGAGTTGTTATCAGGCTAATACGGTGTTGATTGCTTCGGCTGATAAACCGATTCCTGAACTTTAAGAACAATTAGTCACAAAAACTGGCCTAAAACGCATAAAACTAGGAGATCTAAACAATGGAAATTACAGGATTTGATATCTTTCGTGATGCTGAGGGACACCCCCTGGTTTATGGAATGAATGGAGAGAGTGCAATTCGAGTATGGACTCCCACAACCAAACAGGAATTGATTGATATTCTCCGCAGGGCAACCCATGCACTGGATGTTCCGGCGATCGCCCCTCCCGACCAACCCCTTCCTATACCCTTGCCCCCAAACCCTTTTGACGTGGAGATTCGAGAAGCCGGTCGCAAATGGTATGCCACCCTTGATGGCGGGAGTCAGTTCAAAGTAGGCACAGATGTTTCCTACCTCAACAGAAGAGGTCTGATGCTTGTGGGAGATAAAAGTGCTGGAGTCTATAATCCTTCTGATTATGACGATCTCTTTGGCTTCTGGGCTTATTTTATTGCCCCAACAGCCGAATGCGAAAGTCGGGGATCTTTTAACTGCCTCAATTCCTATGACCGCGCCAAATTTACCTTTGGTTTTCTGCAATATGCTGCCCATGTTTGCCAAGGAGATTTTGTCAAATATTTCTGTCAGTTATTGGAAACAGATGAAGCTCAAGCATACTTCCCAGACTTGAGAACCGATGGTCAGCATATCTATCAAACGGGCGATCCTGACCGTCGCTTAACCTCAAATAATGGTTCAGATAATAAGGATCTCATGGCTTACCTGAACCAAACTGACACCAGTGTAGATCGTCGCGAGGTCATGAACGCGGCTAAATTTGTTCACTGGGTGAGTCATTCTGAGGTTCATAGAGCCATCATGGTTGAGTGTGGCGTGACCCATTTTAAGGCTAAGATGAAAACCCTAGCTCGCCAGCATGGACTGGATCAAGCGCCAGATTATGTTTGTTGCGTTGTGGCCGATATTCGACATCAGGGACGAGCCAAAATTCGCACGATCAACCGTGCCTTGAGTAGAGGGAATACTTGGGAGGAGAAATATCGCTCTGTAGTTGAACTTACCTCACGCTATGCAGAGCGAGTAGCAACTCTCAAAGCCCAAATTGCCAAATACAGGGAGCGCGGCATTTTTGGAACCCGAAAATATAGTCGCGCACTCGGTGACTTTGTATAGCAATGCTCTCGCAGGGAAGCGATCGCCACGACCATTCAAGAATGATGGATTATGGCGATCGCCATCACACCCCACCGTGACTTAAATCATGTTGACAAATATTGCAAGATTTTGTTACATTAATTTACAAGATAAGAAACAAAAGTTCACACAAAGGAGAACATCATGGTCAACTTAGTTATTCTGTCCTTACTCTTCATCGCTGGTTGGGTCGCTGTTTCCGTCATCGGAACTCAAGCCTACTTCATGGGAGAACAAACCAAATCTATCCACGAACGCAACTGGAATTCCGACGGCTTCAACAGCATCGCCAAATCCGTAACCGGTAAAGAAACCGACTACACCAACCGCATCCCTGGATATAGCCTAGATACCTATGGCAGCAACAGCCTGGCACGCTAGTTATCCGAGTCGCGTGAGTACCTTTCCTTCCCGTACTCACCTCCATTCCCTCACGCTAACTCCTATTCTGGAGTTAGCCTTTTTTATGCCCATTCCCAGTAGAGGGATATAGAGACACCGAGAACTCCATTCCCTATTCCCCATTCCCTATTCCCCATTCCCCATTCCCCATTCCCCATTCCCTATTCCCATTCCCCATTCCCCAACTTCATGTTTGAATAAAAGCAGAGATAATAAACTTTTGTGAACCCAGGAGTGAATATGTACATCGTGCAGATCGCCTCTGAATGCGCTCCAGTCATCAAAGCTGGAGGTTTAGGGGATGTCGTTTATGGACTGAGTCGAGAATTGGAACTTCGAGGGATCGGTGTAGAAATCATCCTCCCCAAATACGACTGTATGCGCTACGACCAAATTTGGGGTTTGCACGAAGCCTATCACGATCTGAAAGTTCCTTGGTATGGAGCTGCCATTTCCTGCGATGTCATGTGTGGTTGGGTTCATGGACGCATATGTTTCTTCATCGATCCCCACTCAGATGACCTCTTCTTCAATCGCGGCTGCTACTATGGTTGCAAAGACGATAACATGCGCTTTGCCTTCTTCTCCAAAGCTGCTCTAGAATTCCTCCTCAGAACCAACAAGCGTCCCGATATCATCCATTGTCATGACTGGCAAACCGGTTTAATACCCGTCCTGCTCTATGAAATGTATCAATATCATGGCATGGGCAATCAACGAGTTTGTTATACCATCCACAACTTTAAGCACCAAGGCATTGGTGGGGTAGATACACTTTGGGCAACAGGACTCAATCGAGAGTCCTATTATTTTGACTACGATCGCCTCCAAGATAATTTTAATCCCTTTGCCCTTAACATGATGAAAGGGGGTATCGTCTATTCTAATTTTGTTAACACCGTTTCCCCTCACCATGCCTGGGAAGCTCGCCATTCCGATATCAGCTATGGCTTAGGACATACCCTAGAATTGCACAACTATAAATTTGGTGGGGTTCTCAACGGGATTGACTATGATGTATGGAATCCAGAAGTCGATCGCTTTATCCCCTATCGTTACACAGCGAAAACCATCAACAACAAAGCCAAGAATAAGAAAGCCTTGCGAGAGCAGCTTTGGTTAGCCCATGATGATAACAAACCACTCATTGCCTTTATCGGTCGCCTAGACGATCAAAAAGGAGTGCATCTAGTTCACCATGCCATCTATTATGCCCTGCATCGGGGAGCGCAATTTGTCTTACTTGGATCGGCAACAGAGCAAGGGATTAATGACTGGTTCTGGCATGAAAAGCTATTTTTGAACGAAAATGCAAATTGCCATTTAGAGCTGGGCTTTAACGAAGAATTATCCCACTTAATCTATGCAGGTGCAGATATGATTGTCGTTCCCAGTAACTACGAACCCTGTGGCTTAACCCAGATGATTGGTTTGGAATATGGCACTGTGCCCATTGTGCGTGGGGTAGGAGGCTTACAAAATACCGTATTCGACCGGGATTACGATACGGAAAAACCGCTAGAAGAGCGAAATGGTTATGTATTCTATCAAACAGACTATGAAGCCCTCGAATCAGCCATGGATCGAGCGATCGGTTTATGGTATGAGTATCCCAAAGAATTTCAAAAATTAGTTCTTCAGGGTATGGCCTACGATTATTCTTGGAAAAATCCCGGTAGTCAATATCTAGGACTCTACGACTATATCCGTCACAAATAGTTGAGCCGGAGTAAAACGAGGTGAGTAGTAGGAGCAAAATTTTTTTGCCCCTACTAATCCCTACGATAATAGTCCATGAATAGCCAACCAAATACAAGGCGGTTCGCTACTGGTATAACTGACTCGATGGCGTTGATGAGCAGGAATAAATACCCAATCTCCAGGACATAAATGGACAATAGAATTATCCTCATACATCAGTTGTGCCTTCCCTTGTAGCAACACCACCCATTCATCTTGTTCTTGGTCATACCATTGCCCTTCTGGGGTAGTTTGTCCCGTAGAAATAATCCGTTCAATTAATAGATTTTCACTCTCGTGCAGAGATTCAAACTGTTCAGTATTAGGTAAGGGATGGGGTAACTGAAAAAGGCTATTCATCATCATCAAGACTCATTCTAGAAGGTCAATAAAATTGGTGAACACTATTTTATTGACAATTCAAGGAAAAGGGAAAAATGGTTTTTCCCTATACCCTATTCTCTATTCCCTATTCCTTCGTCCTTTGACAACCAGCTTACAGCCTGAACTTATGACTAATGCCCATTGCCCATTCATGGTACCATAAGGCAACTTAATCCCTAGACTTGGTAACTCCTAAATCATGTCCACTCGTAACCGTTCTAACCGCCCCATTCTACTCGGTATTGTTGGTGATAGTGCTGCTGGTAAAACTACCTTAACCAAAGGAATCGCTCAAGCTCTTGGAGAAGACACCGTTACCGTTATTTGTACAGATGACTACCACCGATATGACCGTAAACAACGGGCAGAAATGGGCATCTCTGCACTGCACCCTGATTGTAACTATCTGGATATTATTCAACAACATCTAGGGCTATTGCGAACCGGCCAACCCATCCTCAAACCTATTTATAATCACCATACGGGGATGTTCGATCCTCCCGAATACATCGAACCCAAACGATTCGTAATTGTTGAAGGACTCTTGGGTTATTCCACCCGCATTGCCAGAGACAGCTTTGATGTTAAAGTATACCTTGCTCCCCCAGAAGAGATACGCAGTCAATGGAAGGTTAAACGGGATACGCGCAAACGTGGATATACGGAAGATCGGGTGATTGAACAATTACGCAAACGAGAACCTGACTCAGAGCAATTTATCCGTCCCCAACGCCAATGGTCAGATATTGTCGTTAGTTTCTATCCTCCAGAAGATCGTACGGAAGAAAATGACCTATTATTAAATGTGCGTTTAGTGTTGCGCCCCACCATTCCCCATCCTGATTTTACTGGTATTTTAGAACCCAGCCGATCGCACCTGAGTTCTGCGATTCGTCTCGAATTAGACCGGGATATGAATAAACCGGTTGATGTCTTAGAAGTAGATGGTCATGCCAACAGCGAACAAGTCAAAGAACTGGAAAAAATCCTCTGTCATGATGTGCCTTATTTAGGCAAATTCTGTAGTTTAGAAGGGAATGAGGAAATTGGGAAGTTGGTAGGTACAACTGGCGAGATTCTGCAAAGTTATCCCTTGGCACTCACCCAACTATTGATTACTTATCATATGTTGAAAGCTGCCCATGTTGATGAGTGAATGTCTTAATGCTCACTTAAATAAGGGGTCTCCAGCCCCTTGTCTCCCATTTCCACTGCACAGAAAATGGGATAATCCCTTTTGATTTCTCCCTATCTCTCTCTAAATTTTGAATTGAAATGACTTACAGTATTCGGATGCTGGATCTGCCCACTAGCGAACGCCCGCGAGAGCGCCTCATTGAGCGGGGAGCCAGTCATTTGACTACAGCAGAATTAATTGCGATTTTATTAGCAACTGGGCAAGGAAAAGGCAAATTATCAGCGATGGGATTAGGGCAACATCTGTTACAAGAGTTAAGCGAAAGTCAGCGCAATGCCCTAGAAGTTCTGCGCGATATTAGCCCTCAAGAATTAACGAAAATTCATGGTATTGGTCCAGCTAAAGCGACAACTATTTTAGCAGCGATAGAGTTAGGAAAACGGGTATTTGAATGTCGCCCGGTTAAGCGAGAAATTAATAGCCCTGATGAAGCTGCGGCAGCATTAAGTCATGAGTTGATGTGGCAAAATCAAGAAAAATTTGCGGTTTTATCCTTGGATGTTAAAAACCAAGTTGTAGCCACTAAAGTGATTACTATTGGTACGGCGACGGAAACCTTGGCTCATCCAAGGGAAATTTTTCGGGAAGTAATTCGTCAAGGAGCTAGTCGTTTGATTATTGCCCATAATCATCCCACAGGAAGCACAGAACCGAGTGAGGAAGATATTGAGCTAACTAAACAGTTATTACAGGCGGCTCAGTTATTGGGTATTCCGTTGTTAGACCACCTAATTTTAGGTCAGGGTTCTCATCAGAGTTTGCGGCAAACTACGGATTTATGGGATAATTATCAAGAGTTTGGTTAAGCTTTATAATGTTGGCGTTACCTATCCTACTGAATCTATAATTCTAAACTCAATTAATTATGCTACAAATTCCGCAACAAATCGCCCAAGAATTAGAGTTAAATCTCTCTCAAGTCGAGAATGTCCTGCAACTGCTGCAAGAAGGGGCAACCATTCCTTTTATTGCTCGCTATCGCAAAGAACGAACGGGATCGCTCGATGAGGTACAGTTGCGAGAAATTGCCGATCGCTCCGTTTATCTGTCGGAGCTGGAAGCTCGGAAAAAGACTATTTTAGAATCGATTGAGAGCCAGGGAAAACTAACAGATGCTCTGAAGGAAAAAATCGAAAACTGTCAGCAGAAAACGGAACTTGAAGACCTTTATTTGCCCTATAAACCAAAACGCAGAACTCGCGCGACTATTGCGAAGGAAAAGGGACTCGAACCCCTGGCACAACTGCTTCAAGATTTGAATACGTCCCAAGGTTCGGTCTCGTCTTTGGAAGAGTTGGCTCAATCCTATTTAAACTCAGAAAAAGAGGTGGAAACTGTAGAAGATGCGCTCAAAGGAGCGAGTGATATTATTGCGGAACAAATTGCGGAAACGGCTGTTTTACGGACGCAAGTGCGGGAGCAAATGATTAAAACGGGGGCATTTGTTTCCCAAATTAAGAAGGATTATCCGGAGGGAACGACAAAATATGAGATGTATCGCAATTATAGCGCTCCAGTCAGTAAAATGGCGGCCCATAATTTGTTGGCTCTGTTTCGGGGAGAAGAGGAAAAGGTTTTAAAGCTGGATCTTGATGGCGATCGCGATAAAATCCTAGAGAACTTAGAAAGTCAGATTCTGCGTACCCGCAACCGGGTATTGCGTCCCTGGTTTCAGGAGGCGATTGAGGATAGCTTTAATCGGTTGATGAAGCCGTCTTTAACGTCGGATATTCGCGCTGAGTGTAAATTGGCAGCCGATATTGAGTCTATCCAAACGTTTGAAACGAATTTGCGCGAACTGTTGCTCTCTCCTCCGGCTGGAATGAAACCGACATTGGCAATCGATCCAGGATTTCGCACGGGATGTAAGGTAGCGGTATTGGACGAAACGGCGAAGTTTTTGGAGTATCAGGCGATTTTTCCCCACCAGGGAGAGCGCCAAAGACAGGAAGCCGCCAGGGTTACGATCCGGCTAATCGAGAAATATAGCATAGAGTTGATTGCGATCGGCAATGGTACAGCGTCTCGCGAAACCGATCAATTTGTAACAGAAGTGTTGCAGAATTTAGAGCGAAAACCGATTAAGGTAATGGTGAATGAATCGGGAGCTTCAATTTATTCAGCCAGCGATTTGGCGCGAGAGGAATTTCCGGATTTAGATGTGACGGTTCGTGGTGCAATTAGTATTGGTCGGCGATTGCAAGATCCGTTGGCGGAATTGGTGAAACTTGATCCCAAATCGATTGGGGTGGGGCAATATCAGCATGATGTCAATCAGAAATTGCTCAAAAAACAGTTGGATGAAACTGTAGAAAGTTGTGTGAATTATGTGGGCGTGGATTTAAATACGGCTTCGATACAACTGTTGTCCTTTGTGTCGGGAATTACGCCAACTATTGCCAAGAATGTAGTTAAGTTCCGAGACGAACATGGAGCATTTAAAAACCGTCGTCAGTTGCTGAAAGTGCCGAAATTAGGGCCAAAGTCCTTTGAGCAAGCGGCGGGTTTTCTGCGAATTCGTGAAGGAGATAATCCATTGGACAATACGGCGGTTCATCCGGAAAGTTATGGCATTGTGCAACAGATGGTGAATGATCTGAAGTTGCCATTGGCGCGAATTGGTGAAATTGCGGATCGGGTGTGTGAAATTGATTTACAAAAGTATAGGACGGAGGCGATCGGATTACCCACACTCAAAGACATTCTTAATGAGCTTCAAAAGCCCGGTCGCGACCCCAGGGCAAAATTTGAATACGCAACATTTCGGGAGGGCATCAACGAGATTACAGACCTGAAAGAGGGGATGATTTTAGAGGGGGTGGTATCCAATGTAGTCAACTTTGGGGCGTTTGTGGATATTGGGGTACACCAGGATGGCTTAATTCATATTTCCCAAATGGCGGATCATTTTGTTAGCGATCCGAAGGATATTGTGAAGGTAGGACAAGTCGTGAAGGTGAGGGTTTTAGAGGTGAATGAGCAGTTAAAACGGATTGGTTTGTCTTTGAGGGTTTAATGTCAACTTTAAATAAAATCGCTAGAAAGAAATGGTATTAATCGTAGATGAATCGCTGAACTGTATATGGCGATCGCCCTCCCAATCGGCAATCGCCTTTTATTCGTCCCTTCTACCCCCTCTCCCTCAACCAACCGTCTAAATCTTCTACACTCGTCCAATCGAGGATCGTAATCCCCAACTCATCTAAATCATCCAAAGACAACTGTTGCATTTGGGCGATCGCCGTTTCAGGAATTTCTCCAAACCGTCGCTGAAGTAGACGCAAAATTAATCCTAATGCTGCTTCAACCCGACCTTCCTCACGTCCTTGTTCTAACCCTTGTTCTAACCCTTGTTCTAACCCTTGTTCTAACCCTTGTTCTAACCCTTGTTCTAGCCCTTCTATCCTTGCTTGCACTACATAACCTTGCTGGTCAAGTATCCACCGTTCCTTTCTGTCTAACTCGTCAGCTTCCTTGACACTCAAATTGGCTCTATTGGCAATTCCCAACGCTTTGCCGATTTCTGGCACTTCTTCTAGAGAACTGGGAATCATCTGTAAATTAGGGGCTTCCTTCATAAAGTAGATCCATTTTTCCGTCAGTGTTTGTAATTCTTCCAGAGATTTATTAAATTTTCGTAACTCTACAAAGATCAGTTCAATCTGTTCGTCAGGATACTCGAATGATAAGGTTTTCTCTTTTAAGCCAAAGTGAGTAATAATGGGTTCCACCTCCGGGAATAGGGGAAAATCAGCGATCGTTAGAGCAATGACGGGTTGCAGTCCTACATAACGTTGACCGATGCTCAGTTGATTTCCATAAGTTTTAGCCCAGTTATACAAGACTCGCTTTTTGAAGGCCGGTACATTTAATACTTGCATCTCAATCAAGACAGTTGTACCGTTACCTAAGACAGCTTTCACATCAAGATAGCTATCTTTAAGGGTGCTAATATCCACTTGATTATAGGGATCGATAATTTCTAGGTCTTGAATTTCTGGATTTCCTGCATAAATGAGGGCATTTAAGAAGCTAATTAAAATATCTTTGCTTTCTTGGGAACCAAAGATCCGCTTAAAGGCGAAATCGGTTTTGGGACTGATAAATTCCATGATTATTTATCCTTTAATCACCAGTGTAGCCCTGTGTATTGAGAGCATTGCGTAAATCTTAATCTTCGTCCAATCGTGGCAAAGATAAGACAAAACTGGGTCATACACTTTCCCTGGATAGTAAACAATTATAGCACTTCGCGCTAGGGAAGAGGGTTGTGGTACCTGCCGATAGAGGATTGAACACTGTATTAATTATTCATGATTCATGAATAACTTCCACCATTCCCGTTTCCCCATCAATGCGAACCCATTGCCCATTATGCAACCGTTCCATAATGTTGGGAATATCCATAACGGCTGGAATTCCGTACTCTCGCGCCACGATCGCCCCATGGGATAGCCTTCCCCCAACTTCGGAAATCAATCCGCCTGCTTTTGCCAATACCAAAGACCAACCCGAATCCGTATAAGGAACAACTAAAATCGTATCCGTATCCACAGCTTCCACATTTTGCAACTGACGCATAATTTTTACCTGACCTTCCGCTTGTCCCGGACTTGCGCCAATGCCTGATAACGTTTGCCCTTCCTTTAATCTAGACTGAGTAGAGGTAGTAATTCTTTTGATAGGTTGATTACCGTAGGCAACATAAGGAATAGATTTCACCAATTTATCTTGGGCAAATGTTGCTCTGCGAGTCGCAATAATTTCTGGTATGCTGTCCGTAGATAAAAATGTATCGGTAGAGTCAGATAACACGGCTTGCACTTCTGGCAAAGTGAGGAAAAAGATATCCCCTTGAACCTGTAAAATACCGGATTCGATCCAGAACTTTTCTAGGGCTAAGAAACTCCAACGCAACTGAGCTAACAATTGGCTGTAGACTTGAGTAACTTGACCCTTAAGATTTAAGCGCACTTGCACCATTTGAATTTTAAGCCGTTTCGGTAAGGTTTTGGGGCGATCGCCTTTCATCTGATGTAACTGTTGCAAAAACATATCGCGCACCATCCTCGGATTATCCCGCCATCGAGGAACCGAAATATCCGTTGCTACCTCACTCAGATACCCATAATCCTCCATAAATTGGCAGAGCTGATCGATAATGCTCTGACCATCGGGCAATTCAGACAAACAACCAAACAAGGTTTCTGGGGTCTCTATCTCCAAATGGGGCAGCAAATGGTGGGCACAGGTGGCCAACTCTTGCAATGCTTCCAAAGCAGCAACTTCTGGCATTTCTTGATAATCTAAATCCTGTTCAGAAACCTGAAACACCGCCTGTCTCAAGGCAAAACTCAAGGGGGCCAAAATACTGTAATAAGTGGCACGCTTTAGGGTTTCTAAAATTAAATCCACCCGGTCTAAACACTCTGAAGGGGTTTGAGGAACTTGGTTTTTCAATTGCTCTAATGTAGGGGAAAACCACTTACGGTTATCTCGCTCAAAATCTTCTTCTAAAGACCATTCCCGTTGCAGAAGTCTCCATAATCCGGGAATCTGTTTGACGGTAGATGATAAGGGAGGGCGCGTAAACTTTGCTCCTCTGGTCAGAAACTCCAAGCTTTCGGGCGGCAGTCCCATCTTGCGGAAAATTTCTCCTAATAGGGAAGCATTAAAATAAGCGACGGAATGGTGTAGCGTAGCTAATTGATTTAAGTCTAAATTGGCAATTTTTTTCCCTAAAACAAGGGCAAAAATATCGCGCCAAACGCCACAAGTGAGGGGTTGATTAATTGACCAGGTCAGGGGATGAATAAATCCGGGAATGACTTCGGCAGCGATTTTTCTCGTCCAAATTGGACTCAGGGTGGTAATGGGGCGAGTTTGCAAAAGCCAAAGTTGCTGACCATCATATGTCCATTCAATATCTTGGGGGATTCCGTGATAGTTGCCTTCAATTTGACGGGTTATTTGAGCCACTTGGTGAATTAAGGCGAGGGGAATACCCCCATCACCTTCTAAAATTTGGGTGGTTGGTTCTCCATCCGTTTCTATCACTAGTACGCGATAGGATTCTGGAGTGACTTGACCGGAAACGACACGGCTTGGATCTCCGGGAAGCACTTCAATGATTACATCTTCACCACTGCGGGCAATAGGGTCACGGCTAAAGGCAACACCGGAAAAGACTCCGGCGATTTGTGGTTGAATTAAAACGGCGACTTGGGTATCGGGGAGTTGTCGGCTTTGACGATAGGCGATCGCCTGGGGATTATCGGCCGATCGCATACAAGTGAGGATGGCTTGGTGTAAGCCTTGGGCGTTAGTAATCTGGGGAATACTGGTATATTGACCGGCTCCAGAGGAGTGTAGCGTATCTTCTCCGAAGGCTGAGGAGCGAACAATCAGAGGGTTCTGAGGAGAGGGGTTCAGGAGGCTAATCACCGGTTGGGGGTCATCTCCAGGGAGTAAAATCCAACCCGGAGGAACGGGATAACCGAGTTTTTTCAAGTAGGCAAGGTTAGCCGCTTTTGCACCCACTTCTTGGGCTTTGAGGGGGCGATCGAGGGAGAGAATTCCCTTATTTCCAGGAAAGAGTGAGGGCATATTTGGGTTTCGAGTGGAGGAATTAGAGGGAAGTTCGAGGTCGTCGGGGATGTGTTGGTAGATGAGCGCGAGGGTGGTGTTGAGGGAGATCGTAGCGATCGCCAATCCTTTGGCATTGGGGTGCATGAGAATCTGAAGCAGGGGAAATAGGATTAAGATGCCATATTGACGGGATTTGCGCTCCCGGACGACCGTGAGACCCACCAGAGCGATCAGACCGACGAGGAGAGAAATTTGCCAGTTATGCACCACTAATCCCCAGGTGGCGTTCGTCGTTCCTGCGGCTTGACTGATGAAGTAGCGTCCCAAAACAAGGGCGATCAGGGCGATAATTTCCCACACAGGAGTTTGGGGAAAGAGCGATCGCGCCAAGAGAACTGCACCGATCCCTTTTCCCGCTTCCGATAAGACGGCACCGATCCCTGCCAGTTTACCCCCATGATAAAAGGCAGCCGAAACGGAAATATTTCCTGTACCCAGTCGGGCTAAGTTTTTGCCCGTTAACGCTAGGGTAAGCCATTGGATCAGGGGGGTACCGCCGAGCAATGGACAGAAGATTAAAATAGCCAGACCTTTGAGCAGTTCGATAGACATTTCTGGATCGGGTTTTGTTCACTGACGATCGCGATCTTAATATGACAATGGGAAAATGGGGGGATAGGGGAATGGGAAGATAGGGATATGGAGGGATAGGGATTACCCATTACCAAAATTTTTAATTCATTCGATCGATCGTCCGGTATTGGATGGCTTCGGCGATATGGGCAGATTGCAGGGTTTCCTGACCGGCTAAATCGGCGATCGTGCGGGCAACTTTGAGGATGCGATCGGTTCCCCTCGCGGATAATCCTAACTTGCGAATGGCTCCTTCTAATATTTGCTGACTGGTTTGATCGAGTTGACACCACTGGCGCAGATGCGAAGTTTGCATATGAGCATTGCAATGGAGATTGGGATCGTCTTGGAATCTGAACCGAGCGCGATCGCGGCCTATTGTAACCCGTTCGAGTACAGTTGCGGAAGGTTCCCCAGTACTCTGTTGAGTAATTTCTTCGGGTTTGAGACGGTTGACGGCAACTTGTAGATCGATGCGATCGAGTAATGGACCCGATAATTTGGCCCAGTAATTAATCCGTTGGCGCGCAGAGCAAGTGCAGGATTGAATCGAATCGCCATAATAGCCACAGGGACAAGGATTCGTCGAAGCGACGAGGGTAAACTGGGCAGGAAACGTAACCGTTTGACGAGCGCGGGATATGGTGACTTCCCCATCTTCAAGGGGTTGGCGCAGAAATTCGAGAACATTGCGTTTAAATTCGCTCAATTCATCGAGAAAAAGTATACCTTCGTGGGCAAGGGAAATTTCACCGGGTCTGGGATAGCTGCCACCACCAACTAAAGAAGCGCCTGAGGCGGAATGGTGGGGACTGCGAAAGGGGCGATCGCACACTAAAGAGCCTTTATTTTTCAATAAACCAGCGACAGAATGAATCTGAGTCACTTCTAAAGCTTCATCAAAGCTCAAGGGCGGCAAAATTCCGGGTAAACGCCGTGCTAACATGGTTTTTCCACTGCCTGGAGAACCAACAAAGATTAAATTGTGACCGCCGGCCGCCGCAATTTCCAGGGCACGGCGACCATGAGCTTGCCCTTTAACATCCTCAAGATCTAAACGCTTCGCAGATGAATTTTGCCAACGTTTCACGCCATCAAATACGACAGGTTCGTAGCGATCGGGCTGACTGAGGAAATCCCCGACTTCAGAAAGTTGGTTAAACCCATACACTTTCAATCCACTGACGAGGGCAGCTTCTTGCACATTATCTTCCGGAACGACTAACCCCGTAATGTCTAATTTTTTCGCAGCAGCGGCGATCGGTAAAACTCCAGCCACCGGGCGCAAACTCCCATCTAGGGAGACTTCCCCCAAAAACAAATAATCTCCCAGTAACTGAGGATTGACCTGTTCCGAAGCCGCCAAAATTCCAATACCAATGGGCAAATCGAAACTTGGCCCCTCCTTACGCAAATCTGCGGGAGTCAAGTTAATCACGATTCTTCGCATGGGAAACGCATATCCCGAATTTCTCAAGGTTGCCTTTACCCTTTCCCGCGACTCTTGCACCGCTGTATCCGGCAATCCAACCACTACGATCGCCGGTAGTCCCCCAGATACATCAACTTCAACTCCCACCTTAATGGCGTTGATTCCGACTAGGGATGCACTCCAGACTCTAGCTAACATAGGTAATGGGTCATAGGTAATGGTAATCTCCGCGTCTTCCCATTCCCCCACTCCCCCATTAATCTACTTCAGCCGGTTTATTTTGTCGCACAGTTTCGATCAAAGAACCGATCGCAAAACCCGCAGACGCTCCAATTATGGCATAGGTACGAGGCGCTCGTGATGTACTAAATCCATCAGTAAATTCTGGTCGGTGGGTGAGATCGCAACATTGAAATTGTCGTTGCGACATTTTCGACACCGACAATCCAAAGACAATACCAATCAAAGCCGTAACAACCCCAGAAAAAAAAATTAACTTCAGATTCATGAGTATTCCTCCACGCTTGTCAAGACCTTACCTTGTTTATAGCAGAACCGGGGAATTTTTTACCCTTGTTCTCAATAGCTCTTAACACAATAGTGAGGAACTTCAGTTATAGTTCTGTTACATACCACACCGAATCATCCGGGCAAAGAAATAGGTCGCCATTTTTCCACCATAGGGCGATCTCCACCATCCTGAAGGATGAGACCCCGCAGGCGCATCTAAGCTAAAATCCAGGTTCTCTAACTCCAAAAATTTGCCATCTTTAAACCAACCCATTTTAGCTGCTGTTTTCTCTAAAATCTTCATATCCACTTTAGAAATATCATCACTACCCCCCTCTTCCACATAGAATTTTTTCTGGACGCTAAAACCGAACTTGCCATCACTATATTTGAGCCACAGGCGATCGATCACGCGAATAATACTACAGGGACACATCAGCACATTATCCGGCGTTAATTTATCATGACGGCTTTGGCCCATCGCTTCTAACATTAAGGCAGTAGTAATTTCGTCTGCGTCCTTCCATTGGCCAGCGCTTAAACATTCACCCAACTTACCATAGCGCTCCACATCAGTGACGACATTGAGTAAGTATTCAACTTGTTCTTGTAATTTATTGGCTTTTTCGGGTAAGGAGGTTAAGACACTCAACTGAGCGATTTGCGCTTCGAGTTCAGAAATACGAGTTTCTAAATCAGGGGTTTGGGGTTCATTGGAAGGTTCGTTAGACATGAGGTTTCGATTAAGACAGGTTCTTCTGCTGTCCATTGTGGCAAATTCTGGGAGGGATGGGGAGAAGGGAGAGACGCACAGACCAAGCAATTACCTATTCCCTATGACCAGCGCGAAGCACTTTATGAAGATTTATTGCAATTTCAGATTCTTCCCAAGGCAAATCTTTAATTAGAAGAGAGCGTTTGAGTAGGCTTGACATTTTATCCGATAAAGCATCCTTAAAAAGGATAAACAAAAGCGACAACAATTGACAAATAACCCATCTAGATGTTTAATTCTAAACCGATTCAGTCCAGGTACTTCAGACTCTTCAAAATATTTGTAGTATTGCCCATCGTCAGTACCAGCCAATGTAGATACATAGACGGGGACTAAAACCTGTGCCATTATAGTTCTGCTCCAATTGTGGGTTACTCACAGTTGAGGAAGTCTTGGGAGAGTGCTGCAACACTTTCTCAAGGTGTTAATATCCTTTCACTGATGAATCAAGCATAATCCCGGCGATCGCTCAAGGCAAGCGATAATCCAGAGAAAGTTTCCATAGACAAAATAGGGAGCGATCGGAGGTTTTCTATTCAAGACAGAAGAAAGCTTTCAGCCGTTTTAATAACGCTAGCTTACTTCAGGGTCTTTGGTTCAAATCCCTCTCTCCGTCTGAAATAACTCTAGCAGAGAGACTATTACCCTCAGAAGGTATTCAATACCTTCAACTAGGATACATATTTCTTTAATGTTATTAGTAGTCAATTGAGACTTATCGTTGACGGGTTTATGACTACTTCCCACCTCCCATTAAATAGAGTAGGGCCATTCTCACGGATACTCCACTGCTGACCTGTTGGGAAATGAGACTAAATTGGGGATCGTCCATGAGATCGGAGCTAATTTCAACCCCTCGATTCACGGGGCCGGGATGGAGAACTTTTACACTTGGTTTACAGAGTTTGAGCCGATCGCGGGTAATGCCAAAGCGATGATGGTATTCCCTGGCACTGGGCAGTAAATGTTGAGTCATGCGCTCTTTTTGCAGGCGCAAGGTCATGACAAAATCAGCATCCTGTAGGGCGGGTTCGACTGACCAATGGATAAAGACTTTTCCAGGGCGCTCTTGGAACTGGCTAGAAGTATATTGGGCGAAGAATTGGGGTAATAATGTTGGAGGAGCGGCTAAGTGAACTTCACAGTCAGTGGCGGTTAAACTCCAGAGATTGGAACGAGCGACCCGAGAGTGAATAATGTCCCCAACAATGGCAATTTTTTTACCGGAGAGTAACTCTAAACGGGGAGATTGGGGATCGAGTAAGAAGCAAAGGGTAAAGAGATCGAGTAAGGCTTGGGAGGGGTGTTCGTGTTGACCATCTCCGGCATTGAGAACGCCAACATGGGTATCGAGGCGATCCAGTTCAGCCGCGATCGCCTGGGGAACCCCTGCTTCTTTATGGCGAATGACCATAATATCCGTTCCCATGGCTAAATAGGTTTTAGCTGTATCGAGAATGGTTTCTCCTTTGGAGAGGGAAGAGGAACCGGGAGCAAAATTGAGGGTATCAGCCGATAAGCGTTTGGCGGCTAGCTCAAAACTGCTGCGGGTGCGGGTGGACGGTTCAAAGAAGAGGTTGGTTACCACTCGTCCCTGGAGGGTGGGGAGTTTTTTGGCTTTTTTCGTTGGTCGAGAAAGGACATCAGAAAAACTGGCGGCTGTCTGTAAAACGGTATTGTAATCGTCTGGGGTAAAGTCAGCCAGCGAGAGGATATGAGGGTGGTTAAAGGTCATGGTTAGGTCATAGGTAATAGGGAAATGGCCATAGCTACTCTACAGGAAATTCGGCGGATCAAATGCAGGTTTCTATGAATGAGATGAAGAGCTACTCGAACTTATTCACGACTTCTTAATTATTATGCTCCTTCTCTTGAACCGTCTAGGAGCGATCCCCCTGAGTCTGGCGATCGCTCTCACTGTCATTGGATGCACCTCTAGCCATTCCACCGAATCCACACCTACCCCTGCACCAGTCCCCAAAATTTCCCAAAGGCTTGAACCGACTCCTGCGGTGGAGATGATCGAGATGACGATATACCAACTCGATCCCTTCTGTGAATCGTTTGTGGAGAAGTCGATCCAAGTCCCTCAGCAAAATGCTCTACAAGCAACTATCCATAACTTGATCGAACAGGGAACAACCGCCGATTTTGCGATCGCCGGCTATCGCTTGCAACCCAACCGAACAGACAATAGCCTTACGATTGATTTTCGCCTCTCTCCCCAATCTCAGCGTCTGTTTGTCTCCCTCTCCACTTGCGAAAGAATGGCTCTATTGGGCAGTTTAAAGGAAACTTTAACCCAATCTTCTAGATGGAATATTGAGGAGGTGAAATTTACAGATCGCGGTGTACCCATTGGGTTTTGATGATAAGCTTTAAAAAATAATCCATTGTTTTCAAGATTGGTACTGTGGCATATAACATTGGCTTGCTAGGCTTAGGAACCGTAGGAGCAGGAACGGTTGATATTTTACTGAACCCGGAAGGACGGCATCCCCTCTTAGGTGACCTAAACCTGTATCGGGTTGGTGTTCGAGATCTGAATAAACCCAGAGCGGTGAAACTGCCAGATGAGTTGCTCACAACCGATCTCGAAGCCATTGTCTCTGATGAAGCGGTGGATATTGTGGTGGAATTAATCGGCGGTTTAGAACCGGCGCGATCGCTCATTCTTCAGGCGATCGCCCATGGAAAGCATGTGGTGACCGCTAATAAAGCCGTGATTTCCCGATATGGTGATGAAATTTATGATGCAGCGAATGCGGCGGGCGTGTACGTGATGCTGGAAGCGGCTGTGGGCGGCGGGATTCCGGTGATTAATCCCCTGAAGCAAGCCTTGGGCGTGAACCGAATTCAATCCGTGATTGGTATTATTAATGGTACGACTAATTATATTTTGTCCCGGATGCAGCAGGAAGGATCGGACTTTGGAGAGGTTCTGGCGGATGCCCAGAGTTTAGGCTATGCGGAAGCCGATCCCACGGCGGATGTGGATGGTTGGGATGCGGCGGATAAGATTGCCATTTTAGCGGCTCTAGCCTTTGGCGGTCGAGTAAAACGGGAAGAAGTACATTGTGAAGGCATTCGTTCGATTAGTGCAGCCGATATTAGTTATGCGGAAAAACTGGGATTTCGGATTAAACTTTTGGCGATCGCCCGTCGAGATCCGTCCCCAGATGCGATCGATCATCTCCAAATTCGCGTCCATCCCACCCTCGTTCCCCTAACCCATCCCCTTGCCAGTATCAATGGCGTATTTAACGCCATTTTAGTTGAAGGAGACCCCATCGGGCCGGTGATGTTCTACGGCCAAGGAGCAGGAGCAGGGCCAACAGCTAGCGCGGTTACATCCGATATGATTAATATTGCGGCTATCCTGAAAACGGAAACTGAACCCATTCCGCATCCTCTGCTCAGTTGCACCCATCAGCACTATTGCACCCTCACTCCAGTTGAGGAATTAGAGAGTCGCTTTTATATCCGCTTAATTGCCAAAGATCGTCCCAAAGTCATTGGTCATCTGGGTATGATTTTCGGCGAGCATGGGGTGAGTTTAGAGTCTGTGGTACAAATTGGATTCAGGGAAGATTTAGCGGAAATTGTGATTGTTACCCATGAAACCCGTGAAGGCAATTTTAGAGAAGCCTTAGCAGAAGTCGAAGATTTGGAGGAGATTGACACGGTACCGAGTGTTATTCGGGTTTTATAAGTGCTAGGGAATAGGGAATAGGGAATAGCTAGATTGAGTCTGTTGTTTACTCCCTCCATTCTCCTACTACAGCGCGAAGTGCGATATTGCCTCTATTGTTTGTGAAAATGATCGTAAATATTCTGTGCTAAATTAGGGCCGATTCCGGGGACTTGTTGGAGTTGTTTGGTGCTGGCTTGGGCGATCGCATCTAAAGACGGAAAATGTTTGTATAATTGCTTCTGTCGCTCATACCCTAATCCAGGGATTCCATCTAAACGGGAACTGAGGAGGCGATCGCCCCGTTGTTGACGGTGGAAGCTTACGGCAAAGCGATGGGACTCATCTCGAACCCGACGCAGTAACTGCACACCGGGTTGATCGCGATCGGTGGGAAGGGGAACCGGATCGCCCGGTTGAAAGATTTCTTCCTCCTGTTTGGCTAAACTAATTACTCGCAAATCTTGTAACAGTTCTAACTGAGAGAGGACAGAAATCACCGCAGATAACTGACCTTTTCCTCCATCAATGAGCAGTAAATCGGGAAAATCTGGGTTTCCTTGACGGGGAAGTTGGGTATTGTCTAGAAAGGGGCGAAATCGACGGTTAATGACTTCTGCAAGGGAGGCAAAATCATCGGAATGACCGGGTTGAACTGCTGGATTTTTGATCTTATAATGGCGATAATATTGTTTCGCTGGCATCCCATTAATAAAGACCACCTGAGACCCCACCGCATTTGACCCTTGCAGATGGGAAATATCGTAACCTTCGATGCGTCGGGGAAGTTCGGGTAAGTTGAGGATGGCAGCTAAATCAGTGAGACTTTGTTGGACGCGATCGCCAAATTTTTGCATCCGTTTTAGCTCGGCTTGGGCATTGCGATAAACTAAATCAATCAGTTCTGCCTTACTTTGCCGTTGCGGAACATGAATCGTAACCTTCTTACCTTTGTGATTGTGCAGAAATTCTAGCAGAAACTCGGCATCTTGTAAAGGGTGTTGCACTAAAATTTCCGTCGGAATTTCCAGGGGTTCAGCACTTTGGTAATGCTCCTCCAAAACCCGTTGCAAAATTGCCCCCGGTTCTCCAGATTGGGCAAAGAACCCCAACCGACCCACTAATTTACCGCCCCGAATTTGGAACAACTGAATACAGCAGCGTTCTGCGTCCTCTGTAAGGGCGATCGCATCCCGTGAAACGCGATCGTCTGATAAATCGACCTTTTGACTCGCATTTAGCGCTTGCAACCCTTGAATTTGATCTCGCAATTGAGCCGCCAATTCAAAATTGAGAGCCTCTGACGCTTCCTGCATTTGCTGCCTCAATTCCTCCACCAACTCAGCCGTTCTCCCTTGAAAAATCATGGCAATTTTTTGCATCATTTGCCGATAATCTCCCACCTCAACCAATTGTTGACAAACTCCCGGACAGCGCCCTATATCATAATTAAGGCAAGTTCGGTCTTTATAAAGCGGTTTCGGTCGCTGGCGTTGGGGAAAAATTCGCTTAATTAAATCCAATGTTTGCCGCAATTGTCCCCCATCCACATAGGGGCCATAGTATTTATCTTTCGGTTTTCTGGCTTTGCGCTTGCGGGTAATAAAAATATGGGGATAGTTATCCGACCAAGTAATACAGACATAGGGATACTTTTTATCATCCTTAAGCAGAACATTAAATCGCGGTTGATGACGCTTAATCAGCGTCGATTCTAGAGCCAGCGCTTCCGCTTCTGTATCCGTAATAATCCATTCAATATCACTGATTTTCCGTACCATTAAGGCAATGCGAGCATTATGGCTGGTAAAATCGCGAAAGTAGGAGCGAACGCGGGTTCTTAATTGTTTCGATTTACCGATATATAAAATCGAGTTCCCCGCATCTTTCATTAAGTAAACCCCAGGTAGTTTGGGGATTTCTTGTAAATACTGCTGTTGGCGCTCTGGATTTTCACAGAGCAACTCTGAGTTGTTCTTATTGGTCATAATAAACTTAGGAAACACTGGGAGCCAGAAACCAGGCTTCTTACTCCTCACAACCGCTCAAACATCACCCGATAAACCGGCTCACCTTTGGCATAGGTCGCAATTTCTCGCTCCGTTTGTACGGGTAAAGGATTCTCCTCTAACCAGTCATGGGAACGGCTAAAGTCAGCGTGCCGATCGAATAAACTTCGCATCTGTAATGCCACATCTTCCACATCAGATTGCAGAAAAACCTGACCCCCAGAACTCATAAACTGAGAGAGAATATCGACCACTTCATCCTGAACCACGCGCCGTTTTTGATGTCGATGCTTAAACCAAGGATCGGGAAATTGGATGCTCGCATAATGTAGAGTATTTTCGGGTAGAGACGTGAGGATATCTTTTAGGGATATATTGACATTACAAAAAAGATAATGGAGATTCGTTAAATTCTGGCGATCGCGCCATTCATTCGCTTCTGTCACTAGAGGTTCCCGAATTTCTAGCCCTAGGAAGTTCCAGTCCCCTCTCTGTTGCGCTATTTCCCACAAAAAGCGCCCCCGTCCACAACCAATATCGAGATGGAGAGGATACTGTAAATGGGGATAAATTTCTGACCAATTGGGAATCCCGACCGGCTCTTGAAATTTGCGGCTTAATGGATTAACATGCTGACGCACACGCACTCGTGCCAAATTTTAACCCCCTTTTATTCTCTCCTAACTCCTATGCATAAGACCAAATTCTGGCCCACTCTAGGAACCTATATGGTATTGATTATTATAGCATTTATGATGCTCTTGCCGCTACTGTGGTTAGCCAGCACATCTCTAAAATCAGCGGGTGAAAATATTTTTCAATTCCCGCCCCAACTGATTCCAGAACAGCCAACACTGAGCAATTTTATTGAGGTCTGGAAAACGCACCCCTTTGACCGCTACTTATTCAATAGTTTCTGGATTTCTGCTTTGACAGTGGCACTGAATTTACTCTTTTGTTCCCTGGCAGCTTATCCTTTGGCAAGACTCAATTTTCAGGGACGGCAACTGATTTTTAGCCTGATTGTGGCCACGATTTTAATTCCCTTTCAAATTGTAATGATTCCTCTCTATATTTTAATGGTACAATTGGGGTTGAGAAACACGTATTTAGGTGTGATGTTGCCGTCATTAGCTTCTGCATTCGGGATTTTCTTATTACGACAAGCGTTTCAAGGTGTACCGAAAGAATTAGAAGAAGCAGCACATATGGATGGCTGCTCAGAATGGGAAATTTGGTGGTGTGTAATGTTGCCTGCCATTCGCCCAGCTTTAGTCACTCTAGCGATTTTTGTGTTTATTGGAGCGTGGAGTGATTTTTTATGGCCTCTAATTATTTTAGACCAACCGGAAATGTTTACCCTTCCCTTGGGGGTGCAACGGTTAGCAGGAACATTTTCCCTAGATTGGCGTTTAATTGCGGCGGGATCGATGATTTCGATTTTACCAATTTTACTCCTTTTTATGTTCGTGCAACGATATATTATGTCTACGGATGCTAGCAGTGGTTTGAAAGGTTAGGTGAGCGATCTCCAAATCATCGTCGGCTGGACAGGGAAAAAGTAGAGGCGGGTTTCGCTGCGCGACATGAAACACCAATATTTTCGTCCTCACACCCAGGTTTTCCTGAACCCGTGTACTATACCTACTCTTCGAGTGATGTTAAAACACTCATTAATTGTGGGATATCCTGTTGTACTACATCCCAAACCATGCGGACATTAACCCTATTGTAATCATGAACAACAACATCGCGCATACCGGCCACTTCTTGCCATTCAATTTGTGGATAATTTTGTCTAAATTCAGCAGATAAGCGCTTGGTTGCTTCACCAATAATAGTAATACGACGAATTACCGCATCTTGCTTTTCTTCATTAGCACAAAACTCTTTAAATGTCACTCCATCTGTATAATGACAAATCTTGCGCGCAGCTTCGAGAATATCTAAAATGTACTCTTTATCTCGTTGCATAAATCACCTGAAAAGAACGTAATATATTACCAACACGAATATAATTAGGATCGTCTAAAAGAGCCGTTTTACAAACCAAATCAACTGGACGATGAAATAAATCTTCTAACTCATATTTCATGCGGACAAGTAAAAGGAGATTTTGGCGAGCAGTTTCTCCATAAGTAAATAATACATCAACATCGCTCGGATCGCTGCCAGTTTTCCGGAAATCTTCTCGCAAAATTGAGCCAAATAGAGCAAATTCGACAAGCTGCCACTTTTGACAGAATGCTTCTATGTCCTCTGGTGTCGCATTGAGACGCTGATAAATCAAGTCGAGAGATAATTGCGGTTGGGTCTGAGTTTGAGTTTCCTGTGGCCGGGTCATGATTTCTAGGTTTTAGTTTTGCATTTTTACGATTTAAGGGTTAAAATATTTATATCTAATTGGGTTGAAGTCCCATCAATTGGTTTTGGTTTTTTGTGATTTTATAAAACAGTCGTGATTGAACAGCAGTTATATCAAGACGGGATAGAAAAGGCAAATCAAAAGGATTTTGAGGGAGCGATCGCCCTTTTCAATGAAGCGATCGCCCTCAATTCAGATTGGGCAGATCCTTACTACCAAAGAGGTTTAGCCTACTTTGACTCTGGAAAAATTCACCCTGCTATCTCCGATTATAGCCAAGCTCTAGAGCGCGATCGCTACCATAGTCAAGCTTACTATGCCCGCGCCCTTGCCCGCATTAGCCTCAAAAACCTCCCCGGAACCCTGGAAGACATCAATTGGGTAATTCAGCTCAAACCTGATTTTGCTGCTGCATATCAACTGCGAGGGACGGTTGAGCGCAAACGGGGTAACCTTCAAAGTGCGATCGCCAACTTTAAACAAGCTGCCCATCTTTATTTAGACCAAAAAGACAAAGAAAACGCCAGTCGTTGTCTTGCTCTCATGCAGCAACTCCAACCCAAAGACAACTCCCCAAAACCTACCGCACCATCCCTACCTTTAGTCACCCAATCTAACTTTTATCAAAACCTAATCGACAAAGCGCAACAAGGAAAACCCCAAGAAGCCAAAGAAGAACTCAATTGGATCTTAAAAACCGATCCCAATAATGGCACAGCCTATTATAGCCGAGGACTTGTCCATGTTTGCTTAGAAGAAATGGGTGAAGCCATTGCCGACTATCAACGAGCAGCGAGTAAGTTTTGCGAACAAGAAAAATGGTCAGACTATAATCAGGCGATCGCCCAGTTGAAGAAACTGCAAAAAGCCGTCCCCCAAACCAACACGATTCAACTCGAATCCCTCCTACGTCAACGATTATTGCGTTTAGTAGGAGGACATTGGGAAATTGCCCAACGGCTGATCGATAAAGCCAAACAAAACTATCCAGGAATGGCCCAAGAATGGTATCTGGAAAAGGTGATTACAGATTTAGAGCAGAAGTAGTATTAATTAAAAATTAAAAATTAAAAATGGATCTTGGTCGTTGTTCAGCAGTAGATAGAGAAGACAAACGTGGGCCAAAAAACTGGGTTTCTAGGACAATTTTGGATAAGATCGGGGGGAAGTGACGATGAGCGATAATCCTCCTGTGGATGAGCAATTTTTGTTTATAGTTGATACTCCGATTGGCTTTCAAGTTCAAACAACAGCGAGTTACTGGGAATTGATTACTACGATTAAGCATCCGATCATGGAGGGAAGGTTAGAAGATGTGAAAGAAACATTGACTCATCCTGATGTCATTCATTTGAGTAAGAGTGATTCCCAAGTTTATTTATTTTATAGAACTGATGGGGATAGAAGATGGGTCTGTGCAGTCACTAAACGATTAAATGATAATGGATTTTTGATTACGGCTTATCGTACCAGTTCAATTAAAGAAGGAGAAAAGATATGGCCAAAGTAAAAGTTTTTCATGACACTATTGGCAATACGTTAGTGGTTTGGTTCGATGAACCAGAAGATGAGTATGAAGTAGAAGAAACGGGAGATGAAGTAATTTTGATGAAGAATAGAGAGGGTCGAGTTATTGGGTTTGAAAAGTTGAACTTTGTTAGAGGTGATGCTGGTAGAACTCAAGTTGATTTTGAGGCAATTACGGTTAATTAGCTGCTGGTTTGAAAACTGCCCTCTAACCAATACCAGTTGTTTCGGCTGTCGCCTACATGAAACTTGTTAATTGATATAACACCATGAGTTTAATTATTTCTGATGAAATTGTTGCCGCTAGTGGTTGGTGAGTGTTTTGTAGTCTGAAGAAAAAGGAGGAGAAGATGATGACACCAGTGGAATTAAGAGAAAAAGGCTATCATATTTTAGTGAGTCATTTGGGGCAGACTGATGTCATTCGCTTTTTGCAACAAATGGGATGGGGACAGGGGAACTATACTGAAGAACGGTGTGAAATTTTAGAGTCAGTTACGCGGGAGGAGTTTTTGCAGGATTTACGGAAAATCAGAAGTCTTTAGACAAGCGATCAAGAAACCGGGTTTCTACGAGAACTTGAGAGCTGATTCCTAAAGGCAATCTTCAGAAGGCTATAATCCTTATATATCAATGGTTTGAGCCTGGATTGGTCAGAATTTACTATTTTAGTGAACCTCTTGCTGTTAGGCACTTTCCGCGACTTCGGGAATCAGCTCTGATCCCAAATCCGAATAGTATAGAAAATAAACAGATGCTGTTCTAATCCCAATTTTCTTGCTATCCATCTCTACCTGTACTACCCGGATTTGGTATGAGATAAGAGCGAAAAACTTGGGCAGAAACCCGGTTTCTGGGTTAAAGGGATGGAGTAAAATGGGGGTACTATCCTGAAATGCATCATGCTAACCACGGAAACTGAAATCTTAGCTATCCTTCGGACTCTACCCCAACCTGCCCTGGAAGAAGCAAAAATATTCTTAGACTTTTTAGCTTGGCGGTATCAAAACACCTCGCCCAAAGGAGCAACTTTAATCGCCAGTCTGCGGGGAAAAGCCACAGGGGAGATGACCACTGATGAGATTCTGAATTTAACGCGGGGTGAGGCATGACAAATTTCCTCGTCGATAGCAATGTGATTCTGGATGTATTAACGGAAGATCCCCATTGGTTTGACTGGTCAGCAGCGCAACTGACCGATTATGCCCAAACCGGAACACTGCATATCAACCCTATTATTTATGCAGAAGTATCCATTGGTTTTCAAGATGTAACGGAAGTGGAATCAGTATTATCTTCTCGCTTTTTTCAGAGAGACGGATTACCTTATGAGGCGGCATTTTTAGCCGGTCAAGCCTTTTTGCAATATCGTCGTAGGGGTGGGGTAAGGCGATCGCCTTTGCCGGATTTTTATATTGGCGCTCATGGGTTCGTGTGTCGGTACACCCTACTCACTCGTGATGCTACCCGTTACCAAACCTATTTCCCGGAACTTCTCCTCATCAGTCCCTAAGTTAAGCGGTGTTTTTTGAATTTTTTTATGAGTGACTCAAATCCTGAAGAACTAACTCCCCAGGAACAAATTTATGCCCTACAGCATGAGTTAATTCAAGTTAGGGAAAAAGGGGGCGATCGCACTCCAGAATCTGCGGCAGATCCTCGCTCTGCGGAATGCGAGGTTTTGGGCAAGTTGGGGGTGGCTTATTATCAGGGGCAACAATGGCAGGAAGCGCTGGTGACGCTGACGGAGTATCTCAATTTGGCGCGGGAGTTGGGGCAGCAATGGCAGGAAGCGGTGGCGCAATATTATCTGGGATTTACGCAACAAAGAAGGGGGGATATTTGGTCAGCAGTAGAGGCTTTTTGTCAGGCATATTGGTTATGGCGATTGTTTAGTCAAGATGAGTTTTGTTCTCAGGTTTGGCAGCAGGTGAATCAAGCCGTTGACCTATATGTTAACGCTAAAGATTCTGAGAAGTTAAATAGGCTTTTGGCGTGGCAGCTTCAAGTGGCGGAGGCTTGGAAAGATGCGGGTTTAAAAGGAGACGTTTTAGCTAATATAGGTAGAATTCAATATAATAATCATGCGCTCCAAGAGGCGGTTGTTTCTTATTCGCAAATGCTGGGAATTGCCGAGGCTTTGCCAGACGATCGCCGCAAAAGTTTGGCCTTAGCTTGGTTAGGCTGTAGTTATCGGGAATTGGGGCAGTTAGAGCAGAGTTTAGAGTATTTTGACCGCCGTTTAGTGGTAGCGCAAGAGTTGGGCGATCGCGCTGCCCAACAAGAAACGTTGGTTTGGTTAATTGATATTTCTCAACGTTGCGATCAATTCGATAGCACTTTTAAGTATTATCAGGTTCAGTTAGCTTTATTTGAGGAAATAGAAGAGCCAATTGCCGTGCAAGGTTGTCTCTACAATCTGGCATCATTACAGTTTAATCGCCAGCAGTATCAGGAAGCTTTGTCTGGTTTTGAGGCAGCTTTGCAGAAGGCAGAAAGTTTGGAGGACGATGGGGAAAAATCTGCTAGAATTGCCAATAGTCGTTATATGCTGGGGCAATGTTATAGCAATTTAGACCAAAAAGAATCCGCGATTTCAGCCTATCAGCAAGCGGTTGAGTTGTATGGTGAGTTAGGGATTAAAACGTGGTTACTCTCTGGGTTAGACTATTTGGTGAAGTTGCACCGAGAGTTGGGACAGGATGAGCAGGCGATCGACTGTCTGAAACATTGGTTAGAGTTATTCAGGCAAGATGGCGATCGGACAGCAGAACAGTCGTGTTTATATAATATTGGCAATCTGTATGATAACCTAAAGCAATGGGGAAATGCCATTGAATATTTTGAGTTAGACCTCCAGTTAGCGAGAGACTTGGGGGAGACATATAAACAAGGGAATGCTCATTATATGCTGGGTAAAAGTTATGGTAGATTACAGCAATTTCCCAAAGCCATTGATAATTATGAGCAAGCCATAAATCTTTATCAAGACGTGAAGGATATTAAATGGGCGGCTAGTTCGTCTCATTATTTAGGCAATCTCTATTACTATAATTTGCCACTAGGAAAGGCTGAGAGTATTGAGAAAGCGATTGAAATTTATACAGAGAATTTAAG
This sequence comes from Roseofilum sp. SBFL, assembly GCF_017746885.1. Classification (NCBI taxonomy): domain Bacteria; kingdom Bacillati; phylum Cyanobacteriota; class Cyanophyceae; order Desertifilales; family Desertifilaceae; genus Roseofilum; species Roseofilum sp. SBFL. Next base: position 28,720 of record NZ_JAGHZH010000095.1, read on the forward strand.
CCGTTACACTCGTGTGGATTTTCCTAAAGATTGGGCAATGACTCAGAATACTCTGGGTAATGCTTACTGCGATCGTATTTTAGGAAATAAAGCGGAGAATTTGGAAACGGCTATTAGCTACTATGAAGCAGTATTAGAAGTCTATACCCGTGAAGATTTTTACCAAGAATGGATCAGAATCTACAAGAATCTAGGAATGATTTATCGAAATCGAGTATTAGGAGAAAAAGCTAAAAATTTAGAACAGGCGATTGCCTACGAACGGGCTACACAGAAGGTAAATATTTCTTATTCTGATCCCATTTTTTTCTTAGAGTCTCAAGAGGGCCAAGCTCTAGCTATTTCTTATTATAAGAATGTTTTAGAAATTTGTAATCGTGAAGCAGCTCCAAAAAAATGGGCTGCAACTCAATATAATATGGGTAATGCCTATCTAAAAAGTATTGAATGGCAGCGATGGGAGGATATCGAACAAGCGATATTTTGTTACGAATCTGCTTTACAAGTTTATAATCGGAATGATCATCCCCAAGATTGGGCATCGAGTAAATATAAACTGGGAGTTTCCTACTATTATCGTATTAGAGGAGTTCGAGCAGATAATCTAGAACAAGCTCTTGCTGCTTATCAATGCGCTTTATCAGTCTATACCCGTGAAGAATTTTCCCAAAGTTGGGCAAGGACACAAATAAACTTAGGGGCTTTATATTCTGACAGAATTAGAGAAGATAAAGCTGAAAACCTCGAAAAAGCTCTTACTGCTTACAACGCTGCTTTGGAAATTTTAAACCGTGAACAATTCCCTCAAGATTGGGCAGGAATCAAACATAACTTAGGCAATGCTTATGCTAAACGAATTATAGGACAAGAATGGAAAAATAAAGAAGACGCTATTATCGTATTTCAATCTGCATTAGAAATTTATAATCGTAATGTTTATCCCCAACAATGGGCAATGACTCAAAATGATTTAGGGAGTGCCTACTATTATCGCATTAGGGGAGAGCGAGCAGATAATCTAGAAGAAGCCATTGCTGCCTATCAACTCGCATTAGAAGTTAGAACCCGTGAGGCGTTTCCTGCGGATTGGGCGGGGACTAAAAATAATCTGGCTGCTGCCTACTCAGACCGTATCAAAGGGGAACGGGCCGATAACCAGGAAAAAGCGATCGCTGCCTATGAACTCGCATTAAAAGTTTATACCCGTGAGGCTTTTCCCGAACAATGGGCAACAACTCAAAATAATTTAGGAACTACTTATCATTATCGGATCAAAGGAGATCGAGCGCATAACCTCGAACAAGCTATTGCAGCCTACCAAGCATCTTTAGAAGTATCAACACGCAACGCTTTTCCACGACAACACTTGGGAACTCTCAACGATCTAGGTTTTGCCTACCAAGCCCAATCTCAAAACTACACTAGCAACTCTGCCAAGAAACAAATTGCTCTGGCAAATGCCTACAAAGCCTTTGAACAAGCACTCGATACTGTCGAATACCTTCGAGGTGAAATAACTTCTGGGGATGAAGCACAACGCAAGCTGAATGAGGAATGGACTAGACTCTATTTCGGTATGGTGGAAGTCTGCCTAGAATTGGGCAGAGACGCAGATGCGATTCAATATGTAGACCGCAGCAAAGCCCGCAACCTAACTGAACTCATCGCCACCCGTGACGCATACCCAGGGGCAGAAATCCCTGCCGAAGTCCGCCAACGGTTGCAACAACTCCGCCAAGCTATTTCTGAAGAAGACCGTCGCCTCAAACAAGACCCCAATCCCGACTATACCCACATCAGACAACTGCGGGAAGAATTCCAAGCCAAATATCCCTATAAACCGTTGAAATTCTCGGATATTCAATCTCTACTGGACAATGAAACCGTCATCCTAGAATGGTATGTCCTGGATGATAAATTCCTTACCTTCACCCTGACTAAGCACAGCCTCAATCTATGGACATCCTCTCAGAAAGACCTAGATAACCTCATCGACTGGTTCAACGCCTACCTCAACGACTACCGCAACAACAAAACCCAATGGCAACATAACCTCCCCCAACGCTTAGAACAACTCGCCCAAATCCTGCATCTGGATGAAATCCTGCAAAACCTACGGGACAAATTCCCCAACTGCCAAAAACTCATCCTCATCCCTCACCGCTTTCTGCACCTGTTCCCCCTCCATGCTTTACCGATTGCCACAGGAGAGAATGAGCGTCAAACCCTACAGGAACTATTCTCCAAGGGCGTGAATTATTCGCCCAACTGCCAAGTGTTGAAACAAGCCAAAAAACGCATCAACGAACGCCCCGACTTTGACCAACTCTTTGCCATCCAAAACCCCACCAATGACCTCGACTTTACCGATATCGAAGTGGAAGCGATTCAAAGTTACTTCAACCCCCACCACATCCTCAAACACGAGGAAGCGGAAAAAACTGCCCTCAACCTCAACACCGCTCACTGCAACCATTTCTCCTGTCACGGCTACTTCAACTTTAATAATCCCCTGCAATCTGCGCTGTTGCTTGCCAAGAGCATCTTTCCGCCACCGCCACCGAAGGATGATCAAACCCGTTACCTGCCTCTGGAAAATGGCAATTTCCTGGACTTGAACAAATGCCTCACTTTGGAGGATATCTTGCGCCTCGACTTGACAAAATGCCGTCTCGTCACTCTTTCCGCCTGCGAAACTGGGATTACTGATTTCACCTCTAGCAGTGATGAATATATCGGTTTACCCAGTGGTTTTATTCTGGCGGGTTCCCCCAATGTCGTCAGTTCCCTGTGGGCGGTGAACGATTTATCCACTGCTTTGCTGATGATTCGCTTCTACCAAAATCTCAAAAATGGTGAAACTGTGCGCCTTGCCCTGCGAGAAGCCCAAATCTGGTTGCGAGATGCGACGGTTGAGGCGTTGCAGGTGTGGAGTGAGCAAACATTAGATCCTTTCTCTGAAGATGAGTTGCGGTGTCGGCTGAGTACAATGGATTCAAGGTCAAAACCCTTTGCCTCGCCTTACTACTGGGCGGGGTTCTGTGCGATTGGAGCGTAGGAGCAACATTATGTCATCACGAGACGAATATATCCAAAACTTTATCACCTTGGTAGAGACGCAATGGCCTTTATTTGTAGATCGCCAAGAGGAACTGGAACAACTGGGGACAAGTTTGCCGCCCGATACCAAGGGAATATCCAATGCGATCGCCTCTTGGTGTAAATCTCGCCCGCCGATACGCGACGCAATGGATGCGATGTCTGCACGAAAGGAGGGCGATCGCACTCCGGGAAGCCAAGGCAACGCACCATCGCCTCCTGACCCTAAACTTTACCAAGAAATGCTCCAAAATACGATCCGTCGCCAGCAAAAACCAGCGAAGGAAAAACTATGAGTGAGGATGCGATCGAGTCTGCAAAATTGAGTTTATACGCCTTTCACTTATCCCATGATGCGACATCGGGAGAAGAGCAGCGCACTCAAGATAGCGATCGCCTTTGGGAAACGTTTGCTCAGTTGGGAAAGCATTTGCACATCCTATCCCTTGCTAACTTTCGTCAATTCCTGGCGTTACCCAAAAGAACAGTTGTCTTTCAAGAACTCCTTTCTGACGAGATTGAACGCTGTTTACGGTTTTCTTTTCCCTCTCAAGGAACCCACCCTCGTCATGGGGAACTCTATGGGCTACAAATCCACGATACTTACGCGGCAGATCTTACCTTTCACTATCGTAAACCGATTTCCGTTGAGGATCTGACTAACCTCAACCCAGAAGGAAAACTGCTAGCAAACTCCATCCAAGCGTCCCTAGGACAAACTCTCGTCTTATTTGCCAAACCCCAAACCGATCTGAATTCAGAACAGTTAAAAGAATTGAGCGATCGCTGTCTGGATGCTCTCGTCCAACCCCTCGATCCCAGCTTAAAACCTTCTTATTTGAGTCAAGGAAAATTACTGGGAAGTCCTATTTTTGAATATGATAACTTTGCTAAAGATCCGCAACAATCCTGCCATGTCCTAATTTGGTTGAATACTCACCCCGAAACCAAAAACCTGGAAGAAAGCGGTGAATATTATCACCCTCTGATTAATCTGCTCTGCTCCCGAAGCAAGATAGTATTGAGTTATTTTCAAGCTGGCGATCGCCACCAAGAAGCGCGAAAAGTTTATCAAGAGCTAGAACAACAAGCAAATATATTAAAAGGGTTACCCGAAAATCGGGAAGAACGCTTAAAGTTCCTGAAAAAGGCTTTAGTGAAAACCAATCCCGAAGCCTTTACTTATGCCACTCATATTCGGGATATTAAAGACCACCACACTGCGATCGCAACCAACTTACGCAACTACACACAATCCTTACAAGTGCTTAAGAAAATTCCAGGAGAACATGACCTGAAAAACTTCCAAGACTTTGAAAAACAAGTCAATCAATATCTCAACCAAATTCAGACCTATCTCAATTATCTCGTGCCAGGGCAAGACTTATTTAGCCACTGTATTTCTACGATGCGTGGCATAGTAGAAATCGAACAAGCGGAAATCAACAACCAACTGCAAAAACAAGAAACCGATCTGCAAAACGAAATTCAGGCGATCGGTGTGGGTATCGCTGCGGGGGCGATCGTCGCTTCAACCTCTGGTTTAATGACTGAACCCTGGGATTTCCAGAATCCCAAACAATTAGAAGGGCAATTTCCCCTGCCCTTTCTGATTGCTTTAGTCGGGAGTTTTCTTTGTTCTTTTAGTGCTTGGAAATTGGCCCGAAGATGGATTAAACATCAGCGTAACTGAGAACTGCTCAAATCGAGCCAAGCAAAACAGTTCCCGAAGAACAAATAATCTCATTTCGATTGATATAGGTAGGGTTTCGACAGGGAGTAAGGATTAAGGTATATTAAGAATTGTGAACTTGTTCCCCTTACTGTATAACTAGCCGTGGCTTTGCTTAATCCCCTATTGCGTCGTTATCCCTCACTCTCCGAACTGCCCACCCTCTGGGCTGATAGCATGACTATTTTATGGGGAGAATGGCTAGATTTGCGGGTTAGACTTGTACCTGTAGCTGCATCTGGCTTAGTCTCTCCCTTAATCTATATTCTCGCTTTTGGTCTAGGACTCGGTTCTACCCTCGACCGGGCCATGACTCCCCCTGTAGGAGATAGCTATCTAGAGTTTATTTTACCGGGGATGGTCGCCCTTTCTTCAATGACCATTAGTTTTGCTGGAACAGTATTTTCCATTTGTGGGGAACGTCTCTATACGAAAAACTTTGAGGAAATGTTGTTAATGCCGGTTCATCCGTTGGCGTTATATTTGGGTAAAATGCTGGCGGGAGTAGTACGCGGGTTAATGACTTCGGGTTCTGTGATTTTAGTCGCAGTTCTGTTTACTGGCAAGTTTTGGAGCTTTCTAAATCCGTTATTTTTAGTGCTGATTATCCTTAACTGTGCCGTTTTTGCTGGCTTAGGGGTATTAGTGGGGTTACAGGTGAAATCGTTAGAAACAGTAGGGCTTTATAATAATTTTCTGATTATTCCCATGTCGTTTTTAGGGGGGACATTTTTCGATCCATCTACCCTGCCCATGATTCTGAAAGGAATTGTTTATTTACTGCCCCTAACCTATACTACGTTAGGGTTGCGATCGGCTGCCTATGATATCAGTCAGTTTCCCTGGTATTCTATTCCAGCATTGCTGCTTATGGCGATCGCTCTTTCCCTAGTTGGCGCTCGTCAGTTTACCACCCAACAAGACTAATACCCCTCTTTTGTCACTCTGCCGAAAGAGGGGTAATATCCTTCCGAGTGCCATCCGGTTGCGTCACATCCTTGCGTCGCTCTAGGGTGCGATTTCCAGCACCGTCGTACTCGTACTCGGTAACATTCCCCTCAGCATCGATAACCTTAGTGACATTTTCCCGATAGTCGTAATCAAACCGATTGGTATTTCCTCGAGCATCAGTGAGGGTACAGTCAATTTTTTCATCTTAATTTGTAGTTGGATTATCCTTTTCCTGCTGAAGTAAGTTTGCACTGCAAGTATTACCAACACTCAATGCATTTGTTAAAGCATTGTTACCCCAATTATCTTCAATATTGATATCAGCACCTGCTTTAATCAGTAGTTCTGTAAGTTCACAATTGTCTGTCTCAGGAAATCCAGTGCCATAAGCAGCTACCATCAAAGCTGTCCAGCCTTGCTCATCTTGTACATTTAAATCTGTACCTGCTTTAATAAGTTCTCTAACTGAATCTAATCTTCTGTACTCGGTTGCCTTAATTAAAGCTGTTTGGCCATTAATATCTTTTACATTCAAATCACTATAAACTTTTGCTAATATTTTTAGATAGATAATATTCTGCTCAAAAGTAGCGGTGCTAACCAGAACAGGTACAACTTGTTCATTCAAATATAATCTAAAAAAAATGCTTAATAATATAACTAAAATTAAGCTGTGAATCAATCGTTTATATTGTTTTCGATTAACTTTTGATACTTTTGACAAAACCAAAAAGAAAAAGATAAGAGCTAAAATAATGCCTAATCCTAAACTGTAAAGCTTGGCAAATATATTAGCTAGAAAGAAATCTTCATCTCCATAGCTTCCAAGATTTATATATAGCAATAAAATGATTGATGAAATCACTTGATCTGAAATAATTTGTCCGGCAATTAGTGCAATAATAAACTCCTTCATAAGAAATCAAAAGAATCCTTTTCCTAGCAGTAAAGTTTGAGCATACATTGAAGCTATATATGCAGAGCTAGAAGTAGCAGCTAATAAAGATGTAGATACAATAAACCCTGTTGTTACTCTATCTGTAATGGCAATTTTACCTGTCGAGGTTAAGCCTGTATAAGGATTTCTATTCCAACCTGGCACAGATAAACGGTTAGGTATAGGTCTATATCCTAAAACTTCTTCTAAGACTTGAAATGCTACAGCATTACTATTTTTTCTATGGAAGTTGTACGGAGTTTCTGATAATTCTACTCGCCGGAAAGAATTTTGTATCTGTTTTTCAAGATGTTCAGGAAACATATCACTATTATTGTTACTATTTCGCAAAGTTTGCCATCCAATATAATCACTTCTACTGAAAAATTTATTTGAATTATCACATCTTTGATAATTCGGTTGATAACATCGTTCATAGGTATCTATATTGCCAAATCCAACAGATCCTCCTTGAGAATTAGATAAATTGATAAAAAATCCTAAGTGATCGGGTGAAAACTCTAAATTGCTAGCCTGAGCACCATATACTCTAACACCTTTTGCATCGGAAATAACGAGATCAGCATGAAAAATTTTGTAACCAATTTCTAGACTATAAAAACCACTAGGATCTACATAACTAACCGGATTGCCATTAGCATAAAGATACTTATTGAGCGTAATCGGTTCATTCAAACGTCCTTCATAAGTATCCCTCCTCGTAAACCTCCCCGTACTTGCATCATAATAGCGTTGCCTTAAATAATACTGCCCCAACCCCTCATCA
>NZ_JAGHZH010000096.1:0-14966 GCF_017746885.1 Roseofilum sp. SBFL
CCAGCGATTTTTTGGGCAAGTAACCCTCTAACCTGATGCTATAGTTATGCGATCGCGACCATTGAGTTGAGGTTTTCAGCAAAATACTACCGAAAAAGGTCGCTATAGCCACCTTTGAGCTACCTTGTCACCCCTTGAGCCATTTTTCACGCTATAATGCCCATTTTTCCGGCTTTTCATGGGAAGGCACTCTCAAGGAAAATTTCGATTACTGTACCTCATAACATCGAAAAGTGCTGTAAGGCTGCCATATTTAATGCAAGAGGCTCCATATTGTCTCTCCCATCAGGTTAATTATCTACAATTCCCGGCTTCCATCATTATGCTCATTCTGCCACCATATTAATCTCGATTTTCCATCACGCCTACTAGGGATTGTAAATCAAAGTCGCGATCGCGCCCACTCAGGCAAATCCCCGAACTCATCACGGTTAAATCCCCTTTACTAATGGCAGAAACATGGTGTTCTCCATCCGCCGTTGTCCACTCTACTCGCCAATAGTCTCCTCGATCGGCAAATTCTTGTAGCGATCCTCCCCCTTGTTTCAGCGCTTGATTTAACCGACGGCGATCGCGTTTTTCCGAACCAAATTCTTCCTGCTGCCCAGCAACCAATTCATAAGTAATTTTCGCTTCTGGAGTCATGCCCGAAAATTGGAGTGTTTCTGGATCGGTTAACTGTTTTAAGTGCTGCTTGAGCGTATCCGTAATTTTCGGGTCTGCGCGGCGATCGACACTTTCAAACCACCAGGTAGCCCCATCTCCACGGGCGATAATCGTTTCAAATGCCCCACCCTCAGTAACCAAATTAACCGGAGTCGGTTGAGTAATGCCATAGCGTTTTCTCGCTTCATCTCCATTCACGGGATAAGCTAACCAAGTTTGTCCTTTGAGGCGATAACTGAGCCAAAATCTTAGGGGGTTGAGCAAATTTAAATACTCACTAATTTGCGGCAAAGTTGGCTCATCTACCCATTGAGCCGTCCGCGTATCGAGGGGTTTGAAAATGCCCCAGCCTTCAAAGTCCGCTGGTTGTGGTTGAAAACGATACGCGATAGAAGCGATCTTAGTTTTCACTCCTCCTCCCGCCACACAAGGTGCAAGAAACTCCTGCTCTTGTAATTCTTGTTCCTGGTTGGACAGTTGATTTAAAAGGTTGTTGATATCCATAAGCGCTACGCGCTGGTAATCGGTCACGGGTTAGGGGTAATCAGTCCCCCTTTTTCCCTGAAAGTTTTCCTGTATACCGTTGTAACCCATGGGTCAAGATCTCGCTTGAATCTGAGGTAAGGATTATCTCAAGAATCACTCAGAAAGAATTAATCTGCGATCGCCCCATCTCGAATAGGCTAGAAAATATCCATTAACCTCACTGAAAATCTATGGACACCAAAGATATACTCGCTATAATACATCCTACCCTAGCTGTAGCCCTCGTTTATCCCCTCATTGGTATTGTGGTTCACTTCGCCTGGCAAACTCGTCAACGACGACTGGCAATTGCTGCGGGAGAGAAAAGCAAAATTCCGACTATCGTTGGCCCAGATCATGTCAGAATTGGCCAGTGGCTCACGGGTTCTGTGGTTGGCATCAGCTTAGTTGCCCTTGCTTATGTCTTGTTTATTGATAAACCTCGCTCTAGTGCCGTTGAAACTATTTTAGTCGCCCTGTTATTTGCTGCTACTATTACCTCCTTAGTTTTTCTCTTTCGCGTTAGTAAACGTGGCTCTAAATTATGGCGAGGCGTATTTGCAACCGGTGCAGGTATGGGTCTAGTCGTTCTAGGTTGTCAAGACGGCGTGTTTCGACGGGGCTATGAATGGTATATTTCTCACTATTATTATGGTATTACTGCGGCCCTATTAATGATTTTCTCTTTAGCGATCGTACAAGATATTTACCGCGATCGCTCCCATAAATGGCGCATGGCCCACATTATCCTGAACTGTGTCGCCGTCTTACTGTTTTTCGGCCAAGGATTCACTGGTTCCCGCGACTTACTAGAACTTCCCCTCGATTGGCAAAAACCCTATGTCTATCAGTGTAAGTGGAGTACAAAAACCTGTCCCCAGTTAGGCGATTAATGCCGCGATCGTCAGGGGTTAATAAAACTTTACTTCACGTCAGTTTTGAATAACCTGAAACGTTTAGACTCTCTTTTTCTATAATCTCCATTCTTGGGTCAAATTAGCTGCAAAATTCCCTCGATCAAAACTGACATTATTCAATCAGGGAAACTTTACTTAACAAGGGGACTCTACCCCCTTGTTAATCGTCTTCTGTAATCCTCTCAATAGATAGCAAGCTAGAGTTGAAGTAATATCACTTCAGAGATAGACAACACAAGTTAGTTTAACTCTTTAAAACTTGTTGCAACTAATTTCAAGATATACTAGAAAAACCACTATAGTATTCTTACTTGGGTGTTTCGCATTACCTCTGAACCAAGACAGACGTGGATAGAAGATAGGTATACCTATCAACTCTCCAAAGTTCTATCGGGTGCATCAGTTCAGCAAAAGCCAATGAGGACTTAAGATCATGGATGAACAGCATCCCGAATTAGCCTGTTTAGTTGTACAAAAAGATGCAGATGAAGCAACTAAACGAGCCAACTTAGTGGAAGAACTCCTCGCTATTGGTACAGCTCTATCAGGGAGTCACGATTTACAACAGTTATTAGATCTGATTTTGTCCAAAAGTCGGGAAATTACCTCTAGTGATGCCGGAAGTGTCTATTTAGTCAACCACAAAGAAGATGCCCAAGAGTTAATTTTTAAGACCGCCCAAAATGATTCGATCTCAACCCGTCTGTTTCAGGAATTTGCAATTCCCTTAACTCCGAAAAGTTTAGCCGGTTATGTGGCTCTGACTGGGGATACCTTAAATATTGTCGATGCGTACCAGCTCCCCTCTTCCGTTCCTTATCAACTCGATCGCAGCTTTGACCAGGATTTTGCTTATCGGACTTGTTCGGTTTTGGTGCTGCCGATGCAAAATAATGAAGGGACAGTCATTGGAGTATTACAGTTAATTAATCGCAAACACCAACCAGATCTGCACATTACCGCCGCTAATGCTCTAGAGAACACTTTACCATTTAGCCAGTTTCAAGAGCAAATTGTGCGATCGCTCGCTTCCCAAGCTGCTATTTCCATTGAACGAAATCACTTACAACAAAGTATTGAAACTCTATTTGAGGGTTTCGTAAAAGCCTCTGTACAAGTCATCGAAGCCCGCGATCCGACCACTTCTGGGCATTCGGAACGGGTAGCAGAATTAACTGTTAGATTAGCTCAAGAAGTGAATGATATTCACTCAGGCCCTCTCCATTTAATTTGGTTTAATGACCGGCAACTTCAAGAAATTCGCTATGCCTCTTTGCTACATGATTTTGGTAAAGTCTTGGTTCCGGAAACGATTTTAGGGAAGCGGGAAAAGCTTTATCCCGAACAGTTAGAAGTGATTCGCCATCGGTTTTCCTTGGCTCAACGGACATTAGAAATGGAGTGCTATCAACGGAAATTTAAGTATTTGGTGGAACATCCCAGTCATCACCATTCAGAAGATACGGAAGAGTATTGTCCCCATTGCGATCGTTTGGCACAATTAGACCAAGAATTAAATCAGGCGATCGCCTACTTAAGAGAGTCTTTAGCCCTAATTGAAGACCTCAAGCATCCCTTAGCCATTGAAACAAAAGAACTCAAGAGTCATTATCAGACGTTCAAGCAGCAATTAGAAAAGATTGCTCAATTCACCTATCGAGATGTGGATGGTCAACAGAAACCCTTACTCAAATCCGACGAAATCGCTCAGTTACTGGTGGTTCGAGGTAATTTAACCCCTCAAGAACGGTTGGCGATCGAGGCCCATGTCACCCATTCCTACGAGTTTCTCAAGCGCATTCCCTGGACAAAAGGTTTACAAGATATTCCGGCGATCGCCTACGGACACCACGAAAAACTTGATGGCAGTGGATATCCCCAAGGACTCCATCAACAAGATATCCCTATGCAAACCCAAATGATGAGCGTTGCCGATATCTATGATGCGCTCACGGCTGCCGATCGCCCCTATAAGCGTCGCCTTCCCCTTGATATCGTCATGAAAATTCTCCATGAAGAAGCCGACAACGGCAAAATTAACCCCGATCTTGTTCTCCTCTTTGAACAGCGCCAAGTCTTTACAGCCCTCGGCCACACCTGGCCAAAAGAGAGTGTATCAGCCGCCTAAGAACAATGAATAATTAGCAATTAATAATGAACTATTACGTCTGATGGATTCATATTTTTATTCCCATTAGACGTAAACTCATATCAAATTCATTTATTCATGCTACACACCAATCACCGCGTCACCGCGTCACCGCGTCTCCGTATCCCCCTATCCCTCCATTCTCCCCATCTCCCTACCTCCCCATCCCAAAATTTGTAATTCTTATCATTTCCCCCTCTTTTCCCCACAACTTCCACAACATTTCCACAAGTTTCCCTGGTCTTTTCCACAACTTCTCCAGAATTTTACACAACCTTAATCTGACGGAACTCCTATCTCACCGTATCACTAGGCTTGACTTGGGGATTTTCCTCGAGGGGTGACGATCTCGATTCCCTATCCAAGAAAAATAAAGTTATGTAACAAAAATTGGCTTCAAACCCTTATTCCATCGTTTCTGTAACAAAAAATGATCGGCTTTTTTAATATTTCGCAACATTGACAAGACCCCCCATGCGTAGCACACAATAGAGTCGCAAGGCATCATGCCAACATCCACTCAACCCAACCCTAGAGGGCTGCATATGCATACTACAACTGTGAGTATTCTGGCAGAAATACCTGAAGACCTCCACGAATCCATCCAATGCTATTTAGAAAACCATCCCGATTGGGATCAAGAGCGGGTATTTTCTGCGGCCTTGTCCCTATTTTTGCTGCAAAATGGAAATGGTCAGAGTTCAGAGAGCCATCAATCTAGCTATCGGAAGGCAGCACGGGTTTATCTTGATGCTCTATTTAATATATCTGCTCTGCCTTAACGGGTGGAGGACATAATCTGGAGCAGACACAAGTGAATGAGCAGCGGTTATTGGATCTTTAGTTAGTTATCGTTATATTCAACCTAATTTTTTCAAGGCATCGATCGCCTCAACCGCAGAGGGATAGCGATCGCGGAAATGATAAGCTACCATTTGGTCTAAAATATCCATTAGTTCCACACTTACCGTTTCCTCAACCAAATGATGCCAAATCGCGCTACCACTGCTCCAATCTTGGCGTAACTTCTGGGGAGGAATGCCAGTTAAACCATGGATAGCAATCATGCCTACAGAGTAAACATCACTACAGAGTCTTGGTTGCCCCATCAATTGTTCTGGAGCAGCATAACCTTTTGTGCCGATCGCCACTGTAAACCGTTCTGTCTCTTCATCTAAATGGGGAGCAAACTGCTTAACTGCGCCAAAATCAATTAAACAAAGGCTGCGATCGCTCTGGCGACGAATAATATTACTGGGTTTAATATCTCGATGGATGACTTGATATTGATGGACAAACGACAACACTTGCAAAATATCCAATATTAGCGCCACCACTCGATCCACATCTAAGCAATGATTTTGTCCCAATTCTTCACTTAAAGAACTGCCTTCAATGTACTCTTCAACTAAATAAAACTCTTGATGTTCTTCAAAATAGGCAAACAATTGAGGAATTTGATCGTGTTGCCCGACAATCTCTAAAATCTCCGCTTCTGTATTAAACAATCGTTGGGCAACCTGAAAGAAATTCCCCTCCGTCTGCAACGGTCGTAGATGCTTAATCACACAAATGGGATGTCGAGGTCGCTGAATATCCTGAGCCAAATAGGTTTGCCCAAATCCTCCCGCTCCTAATACTTTCGTGATCTGATAACGTCCTCCTAATAGACTCATCGGTTGAGTCCATTCCTCTGTATTTGCCGGAGCAATTTGGGTACATTCAGCCTCCTCATACCCCTCAGTTTCTGTCCAAGTTTTCGTCTCTTCTGAACTTTCTAATTGAGTGGCATCTTGTCGTTGGGTTTGTTCCTCCAAAAAAGTTTGCAAAAGCTTCAAATCTTTCTCTTGTTGTTTTACCCGTGCAGCCATTTGTTGTTGCAGTTTTTCGGTTTGATAAGACCGATACCCAAAGACTCCACTACTGCCGATCAATAATCCCAACATGGGGGAAAATAAGGGAACCCACAGGGAAGATTGAAAGAACCACCAGCTACTTCCAGCTAAACCTAAGAGGGCGATCGCCAAACTTCCCGATAAATGCAACGGATGATTAATCTTCCAACTTAACACAGCACCCACTCCTGCCCACCCTAGAATCCAGAGGATTTCCACCCGATCTGACCAGGTTCTCATCAACGGTTGACCCTCTAAAGCCGCATTGAGAAGTTGGCTAATCATTTGGGCATGAATTTCTACCCCTGGCATTTGATGATTGCTTTCTTGTCCTCGGCTGTAGGGCGTATAAAAGTAGTCATTTAAGCTAGGAGCAGTGACACCAATCAGAATAATGCGATCGCGTATCCAACTCGGATCGACCCGATCTTGCAAAACATCGGTTAACGTTACTTTGCGAGCCACGCGATCGGGAGAATGATATTTCAATAAAATTTGATAGCCCTGAGCATCCACTCCCTGATAACCTCCCGTATTGGCTTGTAAACGGGTTAAAGGCACTGAACCTAACATCAGAGTCCCTTCAGAGGGTTTGACTTCAATATTTTCATCGGTTAGATAATGGCGCGTCAGTTGCAGCGAAAAGGCTTGTTTGACCTGACATCTAGAAGAAGGCAAGGGTCTACCCCACAACAAACTGCGACGAATTACCCCATCCTTGTCAATCACCACATCGGCAAATCCGAGGTTTTTATTCGGTACTCCGGGAGGGGGAGGAACCCCAATATCATCGTCTCCTTTGCTCAGTTGACAAACAGCTACGGTACGATTATTTTCCCCTTGTAAATAGGCGATCAATTGCTCGCGGCCGGGATTTTGGGGAATATCTCGATAGATATCTAAACCAATAATCCTTGGCTCATGGGCCTCTAATTTCTGTAAAAGCCGATCGATGGTTTCATCGGATAGGGGATACCTCTGTTGCACCTGAATATCCTCTTCCGTAACACTGACAATTAAGAGTCGATCGTCAGTTTCGGCGATCGCCCTCCACTGGGTAAACTGGTCATAGATCAACAATTCCGATGATTCAGTCCAGCCTATTTTTCTCAATGCCACCACTAATACCGTAGTGGTTAACGTGACAATAACCACTGAATTTCTTACCGTAACCCAATCAAGCCAGGAATTTTGGGAATCTTTGCAAATGGTTGAGAGCTTAGGCCAAATCTGCTCGCACACCAATGAGCGGCATCGCTGCCACAAAGGGAGGCTAGTTTTCATTCCTGGTTCAATCTTGCCCATACTCGCGTATCTGAAACCTGTAGCTGTTGCCTCTTGCCTAGACGCTATATTGGAATCGCCTGTCCTCTGCTCACTTCTTGTAGATTGTGGTTATAGAGATCGACTCTTCCCATCCAATCATTATGCCCTAACCCCTCAATAGGAACCAACATTTTCGGCGCATTAGCAACTTGGTAGAGTTCCTGACCATGGCTTAATGGAATAACCCGATCCAAAGTTGCATGGAAAATTAACACGGGAGCGCTGATTTTATTTATTTTGCCAATATTATTAAATTTGTCGAACGGAAATAGAGGTATCCAAGTTACAATCCGCAAGACAGAAATAAATGTATTTTCAGTCACTAAAGCTGCGATCGCCGTTTGGGTGGCTAAATCGATAGACGGGCCCCCACCCACAGAACGACCATAGAGAACAATTTGACTCGGAGGAATTTTCAGCGTTTCGGTTAGATAAGTATAGGCAGCGCGAATATCTTGATACGCCCCTCGTTCTGTAGGTTTTCCTTCGCTGGTTCCATAGCCTCGATAGTCGTAGGCAAAGACACTAAATCCCAGTTGATTCAAATGTTCGAGAACCGGTTGAATCATCCCCAAATCTTCAGCATTCCCATGGCTATAGAGGAGAGTATAGGTAGCGTTGGGGTTGGGGAGATATTGACTGGTAATGTTGATTCCCGGTTCAGAGGTGAGGGTAACGCTCTGGGGTAAGGTTTGATAGGTGGTATCTGGAGGAAGAAAGATTCTACTGTCTGCGATCGCGAAAATGTAGATGCAGAGAATGGTATAAATGGCGATCGCCGATCGCAGCAGACGGAACAGGGAAAATTTCCCAATTAACAGAGTTTTTAACCGTTGAGTCTTCATACTAACAAGGAATAGGGAATAGGTAATAGAAGATCGTCTTCGTGTGCCCCCATTTCCCCATCCCTGTGCCTCGATCGCAGTCGAAGGGCACAGGGTGGGTAATTTTAGATTAACTTAATCGCCCGTAGTCCAAACCATAGGGTCAGGGCTACACCAATCATGCCTCCGAGGAAAGCAAAGTAGGTAA
Organism: Roseofilum sp. SBFL; assembly: GCF_017746885.1. NCBI lineage: Bacteria > Bacillati > Cyanobacteriota > Cyanophyceae > Desertifilales > Desertifilaceae > Roseofilum > Roseofilum sp. SBFL. Next base: position 8,511 of record NZ_JAGHZH010000096.1, read on the forward strand.
TGGCTCCACCAATGCTCATGTTTTTTCTCCTTTTGTTAACTCAGTGATTCAGTCTTGAGATTAATCCCAACATTCCGTAAACTAGAATACAACTGATTGACAAAGAGTTGAACCACAAAGCGATGATAGATGGATTGGTTTCAGGGTCTACGGTGCGGGTGGAGTTGGGGGTACTGTCTTATGAGATTGCGATCGCCCCAGCCTCTCTTGACGAACTTGGTCCTCGTATGGCTCAGTTTCCTTCGGACATGAAAAGCTTGGGGAAAAAAGTGCTGGTGGTGTCTAATCCTACGATCTCCGATTACTACGCAGAACAGGCGATCGCCTCCTTAACCCATGCTGGTTTTACCGTTTACTCTCATCTGATCCCCGCAGGAGAACAATACAAAACTCTCGACTCTATTCAAACCATCTATGATTGTGCCCTGGAAAACCGTCTAGAGCGCTCCTCTACCCTCGTCGCTCTTGGTGGTGGTGTAATTGGCGATATGACTGGGTTTGCGGCTGCCACATGGCTCAGAGGAGTCAACTTTGTCCAAGTCCCCACCTCCCTACTCGCCATGGTGGATGCTTCCATTGGTGGTAAAACGGGAGTCAATCATCCCTTGGGCAAAAATCTGATTGGGGCATTTTATCAACCGCGCCTCGTTTGGATTGACCCCCAGGTACTAAAAACTCTACCAGAGCGCGAATTTCGCGCAGGAATGGCGGAAGTCATTAAGTATGGAGTGATTTGGGATTTAGAGCTGTTTAAGCAACTTGAACGGTCAAAACGGCTGGATCGGTTTGAGGAGATTGAACCAGAGTTATTGAACTTAATTTTAACTCGTTCCTGTGAAGCAAAGGCGCAGGTGGTGAGTGAGGATGAGAAGGAAGCCGGGTTACGGGCAATTCTCAATTATGGGCATACGATTGGTCATGCGATCGAGAGTTTAACGGGTTATGAGCAGGTGATTCATGGCGAAGCCGTGGCGATCGGGATGGTAGCTGTCAGTAAAATAGCTCTGAAGATGGGATTCTGGGGACAAGATTGGGATCAGCGTCAATTAGCATTAATTGAAAAAACTGGCTTACCCACGCGCATTCCCTCACAAGTGAGCATTGAGAGCATTTTAGATAGCTTGCAAACCGATAAAAAGGTAAAATCGGGTCGCGTGCGGTTTATTCTACCCACAGAACACACGGAAGCAAAGATTACTGACCAAGTTCCGCCGGATATCTTGCGGGAAGTATTAGCCAGTTTAGGTGCGTCTGGGGGATAGGAGGATAAATGCAGGAGGTTATTAAACAGTTGAGATCGCCGCAAACAATTCGCGATCGCGCTTCAATCCTATTCGATTTAGCCCAATCTGACCAACTATCAAGCTTTCGCTGCCACTTATCCAAACTACCCGATATTGCGGATTACGTCATTGAAGTCATTCGCGCTGAATATCCCGATCTAAACGTTCCCTTTCATTCCCGGTGGCGACACTTTGAAGTCGGAGGCAACTCCCGTTTAGAACAACTGCAACGCTCACTATCTGGCTATTCCGATCTAGAGCAAGCTAAATCTAAACTCGATTTAGCTATTATCAGCGTCCTCTTAGATGCTGGTGCAGGGGTGCAATGGCACTATCAAGAACCCAACACAGCGAACACTTATAACCGTTCCGAAGGATTAGCCGTTGCTAGTTTTCACTCCTTTTGCCAAGGACTATTTTCCAGCACTCCAAAGCATCCTTATCAAGTCGATAGTCTCGCCCTACAAAACCTCACTCAACCTGCCCTAGAAACCGCCTTCCAAGTCACCCCTGAAAATCCCTTAGTCGGTATCTCTGGAAGACTGAACCTCCTGCAAAAACTCGGTAAAGTCCTTTCTGACTCCCCCCAATTTTTCCCTGGTTCTCCCCCGCGTCCCAGCGATTTAATCCACGGTTGGCTAGTACAAACCGAAAATAATCGTTTGTCCGCCCTTACTATTCTCCAAACGATTCTAGAGAGCCTTGGAGAAATTTGGCCTGGACGCTTAACCCTCAATGGCGTGAACCTAGGGGATGTTTGGCAACATACTGCTTTACCTAAAACTGGAATAGGCTCCCAATTCATCCCATTTCATAAACTCTCCCAATGGTTAACCTATTCACTTCTTGAACCTTTGCAAGAACTCGGTTTAACTATCACCGACTTAAATCAACTCACCGGGCTACCTGAATATCGCAATGGTGGACTCTTTTTAGATCTAGGGGGATTAGAAATTAAAGATCAATCCCAACTTACTATCCCTCATAAAGTCGATTCAGAACTCATTATTGAATGGCGTGCTTTGACCGTAATTTTACTTGACAAACTCACCGAAATTATCCGCCAAAAACTCAACTTAACTGCTGATGAATTTCCCCTGGTCAAACTTTTACAGGGAGGAAGTTGGACAGCAGGGCGGAAAATTGCTGCTCAACTTCGCTCTGGTGGAGTTCCTCCCCTATTTATTGATAGTGATGGCACAGTCTTCTAGTGCCGTGACACAACTCAAGGGATGCGATCGCCGCCAATCATGGTAATATCGGGAACAATGGACTGCTCTCTTAGAGTGTAGCGTAACTCTGGGAACGCTTCATAGGCACTTCCCGCGCGATCGATTGCCCCAGTCAATCGTTTCTGTAAAATACTACGGTAACCACAGATCGGGCATATATCAATGGCTACAGCTTATAATTATCAATAATCCACTGTCAACTCTACAGTTATCCATTCCTATTCTCCATTACCCAATTACCAGCGCGAAGTACTACAGCGCTTCTCGCTGTTATGGTGTACAGCCTTAAAGGCTCAAAGCCATGTACCACAACCCTATTCCCTATTCCCTATTCCTTATTCCCTAGCGCGAAGCGCTATATCCCTAATGTCCAACGTCACCATTATCAACCATCCCCTCATTGCTCATAAACTAACTCTCATGCGTCGTGAGGAAACCAGTACAGCTAAATTTCGCTCCTTGCTTAAAGAAATTAGCTTGTTACTTGCCTATGAAGTGACCAGAGATTTACCCTTAAAATTAGAAGAGATTAAGACTCCTTTAGGGGTAATGGAAGCGCCAGTTTTAGCGCCAGAAAAGAAAATGGTAGTGATTTCCATTATGCGAGCGGGACAAGGCATTTTAGATGGCATGTTGGAACTCATTCCTTCTGCGCGGGTGGGACATATTGGCTTATACCGAGATCCGAGAACCTTGATTCCCATTGAGTATTATCTCAAGGTTCCCCATGATGTGGAAGAGCGAGATATGTTCATTGTCGATCCCATGTTAGCCACTGGTAATACTGCTGTTGCTGCCATTAGTCGGTTAAAAGAACTGAACCCAACATCGATTAAGTTTGTCTGTCTATTAGCCGCTCCCGAAGGGTTAGAGCATGTTCAAGAAGAACATCCAGATATCCCAATTTATACGACTGCCATTGATGAGTGCTTAGACGAGCATGGCTATATTTTACCCGGTTTAGGGGATGCTGGCGATCGCCTCTTCGGAACCAAGTAAATTGGGATTTGAACCTTGGTTAGCGGTGAATTTGACAGGATTGGGCAAACGCCACAGAACAATAGAATGAGAGTCAATATTAGCCCACAAGTTTCCTTGAGCAGTAGAAGAGATCTCGCCACAAAGCTCTGACCAAAATCTCTCACTACCAGGGTTATCCCCTAGCGATTCCGATAAACCACTACAAGCGATCTCTGACCATTGGTCTACAGGCAACGGATCTTTGGCAAGATTAGAGCCTAACAACTCTCCAGTCAGCGGATTCCAAAAATGGACGATATCGCGATCGGGATAACGAGTCACTAAAAAGTTACCATCATCACTATAAGAGACTTCAACTTTTGACTGTATTGGTGTACTAAATTCTCGTCTTTTTTTACCCGTATTTAAATTCCAAACTTCTACAATACCATCCTCATTACCACTGGCAAAGGTTTGTCCATGGGGACTTACAGCTAAGGAATGAATTTCACGATCTGTATAGATAGTCATGTTTAACCTTAACATGGCTAAATTCCAAATTTTGATCGTTTTATCAGTACTGCCACTAATAAAAGTTCGTCCATTAGGACTAAACACCACTGAGGTAACTTTGGCGGTATGACTGTGCAGGTCACGAACCACTTGTTGCGCTCTTAAATCCCATAAATGAACGATCGCCTCTTCACTCCCCCCCACTGCAAAATTTCCTGTCGGACTAATGTCTAAAGCGGTAATAGTTTGGTCTGGTGTGGGGAGTTGTTTCCAAATCGTCGCTTTTTCCATGAGTGCATAGGATTGGGCGTTAATTTCTGTCTCTTTCACAGGGTTGGCATAAGCCGGTTGCACAGAAGAGATAAAGACCGTTGAGGAAAGACTTAAAAGAAGAGTGAGAATAGATCGCGTGTTCATAAGATAAAACTGAGAGACTTGTTCTAGGGATTTCCCCAACTATAAGAAGATCTATCCCCCAAGGTTCCGGCAAAACTGACAGTATAGGTTTTGGCTCAAGGAGGACTGACGAATACCATGGGCCAGCAGTTCCTAGAAATTGCTTGTCCAGCTTAACTTTCAAGCAGATCGGATTGCGATCTGGATAATTTTCTCAATTCTGCCTTGAGATAGGACAGTTTTAACGCTGGTATCTCATTCCAGGTAATTGGGACACTAATCCCAATAGCTCTAATTCGATTAAGGTTGAGGAGACTTCTGCTGCACTTAATCCCGTTTGCTGTACGATCGCATCCAGGGAAGTCGCCTCCATCTTTACGCCGTCTAATACCTTCTGTTGCAAAGGAGGTAATGAAGGAACAGGTGCAGGTACAGGTACGGGTTTAGGAGATGTGGAAAATAAGGATAACTGTTGAGTGGGTTCATTCTCTCTGGGAATCACCCGATCGAGTTCTGGAATTTGGGACAACAGGTCTAATACATACCCTTCATTGATCAGCACCTGTGCCCCTTTACTGATTAAACCCAGGCATCCTTTAGAGTTCTCATCATCAATTCGGCCAGGCAATACATACACATCCCGACCAAATTCATTGGCTAATCTGGCGGTAATTAATGCTCCCGACTGAGTCGGTGCTTCAGTGACTAATACAGCTCGACTCAATCCCGCCACAATGCGATTCCGTTGGGGAAAATGGGCCCGGTTGGGTTGGACTCCTGCGGGATATTCACTGATCGCTAATCCTTGTTCGAGGATCTGGTTATAAAGGGATTGATTGCCCGGAGGATAGATTATATCAACTCCAGTTCCCAAAACAGCGATGGTACGCCCTCCTGCGTCTAAACATCCCCGATGGGCTTGAGTATCCACTCCTTGAGCCATACCGGAGACAATTGTAAATCCCCGTTGGGCTAATTGTTTACTGAGGCGATAGGTCCATCGCCTGCCATAGTCAGTCACATCGCGAGTGCCCACAATGGCTACGGCTGGTCTGATTCCTTGATTTTCTTCGGGTTCCACTATTCCTCGATAATAGAGTACCGGTGGAGGATTGGGGATTTCTAATAATAAGCGTGGATAAAGGGCATCGCTAGGAGTCCAAAATTGAGGATTAGTTTGTAAATGCTGCTCTAAAAGGGCGATCGGATCGAGCTGTTTACGATGAGCTACCCAGGATTGTGCGGTTTTGATTCCGATTCCTTCTACAGAATTAAGGGCGATCGCATCCGCCTGCCACGCGGCTGCCAAACTGCCAAACCGAGCCTCAATTCTTTGTAGCAAAACCGGGCCCACCTTCGGCAATTGTGACCAGGCTAACCAAAAAGCGCGTTCTGTCATTCAACGTTGAGTTTGAATCTTTTCTTTTGCGTATTCCCTGTAAATTCTAGTCTAAAACCTAAGTCTATGCTATACTAAAGGATGGTAGTTGCCGATGTAGCTCAGTGGTAGAGCAACCGATTCGTAATCGGTAGGTCGTGAGTTCAAATCTCATCATCGGCTTCAGCAATTAAACTCTTGCAGTGATGGGCTTTGACTCTCACGACCTACCGACTACGAATCGGTTGCTGCACCTAATTTGCACCTAAAACCACCATAGCATCCTCCAAAATGGATGGGCAAAAAATAGGTTAAAGAAATGGAGAAAAATTATAGATGAAAGCATTGCCATAGAATTCCATCTATAAGTCAACCACATGACCATCACACAAGAATTCTCTATGGTATTCATAGATCAGGATTATCCACTCGTATCCACCAGTAACCAAATCTGTCCGTCACCCTCTGATCCGGCAAGATTGCTCTCATCATTCTGTGGGTAAAATGGCCTGTTTCCATCAGTCTCCTTTTCCCCATCACTTCACCGGCATAGGGATTTCGCTCTAACTTGGGAAAGAGGCTATCCACCTTAGCCCGATGCAATCGCCTTGCCTCATCGCATCCCGACTGGGGAGAAGAAACCAGCTCGTCATTCCCAAGTCGGTAAACGACTCCCCCTTTATCAAAATCAATC
>NZ_JAGHZH010000097.1:0-57975 GCF_017746885.1 Roseofilum sp. SBFL
ATTTGAATTTGTCGCCACCGATGACACCCTATTTACAGAAATTCTAGATTTTCCTGTGGGTGAAGACGATTTGTTTACGGTTATGGTTGATGACCTAATTCTGGGAGAGTTTAGTCCCGGAGATAGAGTCGATTTTCTTTCCTTACTCGGTTCGGGTGTTTCCCGGTTTAAAGTAACTGATATCGATTATTTTATCGGCAATACAGAAGAAACCTATTTTCCGATTCAACTGGCATTTGATAAAAATGTGGGCAGTTTTAAGATGCGTCCAATAGTCACTGAAGAAGAAACGAAAAAGCAGAAGGTACCAGAATCCAATTCGGTTTGGGGTTTAATCGGGTTGGGTGCTTTTGGAGTCTGGAAATTTATGGGTTTGAGGAAGCGGAAGGAGTGAGAGTTGAAGTCAGAAGTTATCTCAAGTCCGAATAATCAGTTACAGTATGTCATGGCGAAGGTCGCGCTAGTGGAATCAAGCAATCTGGATTGTCTCCCAATCTTGGCGATTGCTTCCCTCCGGTCGCAATGACAACTCTTTAAGCGGATTTGATATTAAATTCAGATGTGAGTCAATCTGTAAGGTGGGCATTGCCCACCCTACTTCATTGTTATTTGAAATGACTATACTTACCGTGATTCAATTAACAAAAATAATTTACACCCTATTATTTACGCTCAGTATCGTTATCATTAATCCTTGGGGAAGCAGTCGGGGAGAAATTTGGACTCAACCCAAATGTGCGGTACTGGCTCTGATTGTCATCTGCAATCTCTACTTACTGTGGAAAAATTGGGATACTCTACACATTCCCAAGAGTTGGTTTACCTGTAAACTTCTCTGGGAAATATTTCTGTTGATTGGATTCATTTCTACTCTCTTGAGTCCGTTTCCGATTCGCTCTCTATTCGGTCAAGATCAGATGGGAGATGGTTGGCTCTACTGGTTGCTTGTCGCAGCTTTCACTCTCAGTAATACCCTCGTTTTAAGACGATATCCCCAACTATTGCCCGCTCAACTCTACGGTTTTCTCATCGGTGGCATTCTTCTGGCTTTGAGTACCTTTCCGCAACTGCTTGACTGGCGCATTGACTACACAGCAACCACCGGACAATTACTGCGAGATAATATCCTCGTCAGCACTATTTTTCAGAATCATCAACCCATCGGTTTCTACTCCCATCGCGGTCATGCCGCATTTGTGTTGGCAGCCATTGGCGTGATGGCGGTTGCTTGCAGACAGCTCAGATGGGTGTCGTTGCCAACAACAGTGACGATAATTATTCCCATTATAATCGCTCTTCTTTTAGCCAATACTCGGATGGCTCTTGTTGCTTTCATCGTCGGGATTTTATACTTGTCAGGAAGGAAATACTATCGACGAGTAATCCCCATTATTTTAGTTTTTATACTAATGATTGGGGTCATGACTACCACCAGACAAATTTCAGGTTTGTCTGGGATTAAACAAATGACTTCAGACCGAATATACCTGTGGGAGTTAGCCACTCGTGGCATCAGCAAACGCCCTTTATTTGGCTGGGGTTTCAATGGTTTCGGCATTGCTTATCCCTATATCCGATCGCTAAAAAATACTCCCCATGTCGTCCGTTTGGGTCATTTAAGTTACGATGTAGTGAGGGAAAATGGCAACTTGCATACTGTACCTTTGATTACCTATAAAGCTCATAACCTAATTTTGGATACAATTTTATCAGTGGGAATTTTGGGAATGCTATCTTATACGGCATTGTGGGGATATGGTATTTTCCTGCTTGTCCGATCGCCAAACCGGAAACTGTTGGCAGTAGCGATCGCCTATTTAGTTTTCACTGTAACCTGGTTTGAATGCGCTCAATTTACCCATATAGCTTGGTGGACACTATCGGTAAGCGTGAATACAAGCAGTAAACCTATAGCAGAGTAACCTAAGAAGCCACCTCACTCGTATTCGTAATCCCCAACACCTGAGTAAATCCACCCCTCGCTTGAGTCACACCGATCGCGCGCTCCGAGGCTTCAATCATGGGACGACGGAGACTGACAACAATAAATTGGGCACTACCCAAACTTTGTTTTTTAATCATTTTCGAGAGCCGTTCCACATTCGCGCCATCGAGGAACATATCTACTTCATCAAAAGCATAGAACGGGGAAGGACGATAGCGCTGGAGGGCGAAAATAAAGCTCAGAGCCGTTAAGGATTTTTCTCCTCCAGACATCGATGCCAGACGTTGCACGGGTTTACCTTTGGGATGGGCAATTAAATTCAGTCCGCCACTAAAGGGATCTTCAGGATTATCCAGTTGCAGATGTCCATCCCCTTCCGAAAGTTCGGCAAAGATCTGTTGGAAGTTTTCATTCACGGCATCAAAGGATTCCATAAACGCCCGAAAGCGCAGAGTCGTAAAGTTTTCTACCCGGAGTAAGAGTTCTGTGCGCTCTTTTTCTAGAATCGCCAGTTTTTCGCTGAGAGCTTCCAGGCGTTCGGTGGTATGTTCGTATTCTTCGATCGCCAACATATTCACCGGTTCCAAGGCTTGCAGTTGTTTTTGCAGTTGGCGCAAAGTTTGTTCGAGTTCCTTCATCTTCAGTTTTTCCGGAACTTCGGGCAAGGGAACGGGCAACTCGGCTTTCACCTCTTGAATCTGGTTTTGCAGCGCAATCAGATTTTGGCGACGGGTATTTTGGTTTTCCGCCAGTTTCTGTTGTTGCCATTGCAATTGTTGACGGTTGAGATGCAATTGGCGCAAATTCTCTTCCACCGCATCCCGTTGTTGTTTTTCCGCCCCTAGGGTTTCTTCCAGGATCGCCAATTGCCCCGTTGTTTGCGCCATCTGCCCCTTAATATCCGCCTGTTGGCGACGAATGCGGGTATTTTGGCTCATAGTGGTAGACTCATTCTGCTTGAGTTCGTTCACCCGCTCTAAACCTTGGCGAATTTTCTCATTGGTGCGATCGCGTTTTTTATCCAATTCCTGTAACTGTTGTTCGCATCCTCTCAGAGCCAGTTCTCGCCGATCTAACACACTTTCCTTTTCCCGCAGTTGCTCTTGAATCGCCTGCCACTCCTTCGGTGCTTGATTTTCTTCCAACTGAGCCAAAGACTGCCGATACTCATCCAGTTGGCTCTGTTGTTGAGGCAGTTCCCGATTCAAGTACTCTAAACGGGTGCGAGTTTGATTCAAGTCATGTTCCGTTTGACTTAAAAGCTCCCGAGCGCGATCGCATTGTTGCCGATCGCTTTGGATCTGTTTTCGGCATTGCTCCAGTTGCAGTTGTTTTTCCCGGTGCTGCCCCCTAACCTCCATCAACTCTGCAGAGGCTTCTTTTGTCGCGTCTGACAAACGTCCCTGTTCAACTTCAATTTGAGCCAAAAGTCCTTCAATCTCATTTATCCGGTCTGCTAGCGCCCTCTGCTGGGCTGATTCAGAACTAGCTGTACCCATACCCAAACGCAGGCTCGCTCGCTGGGACTGACTGCCCCCAGTCATCGCTCCAGAGGCTTCGAGCAGTTCCCCCTCTAGGGTAACCATGCGCAGATTGCCAATATGGGATTGAGCGGCGTTGAGGGTGGCAAATACGGCAGTACTGCCAAAAACATAGGCAAAGATCGTGTCATAACGAGGATCGCATTGAATCAGATTGACCGCGTAGTCGATAAAGCCTTCAGCGCTGAAACCCTTATCTGGACGGCGACCGGGGCGAATCTTATTCAAGGGTAAGAAAGTCGCGCGTCCAGCTCGTTTTTGTTTCAGCAGAGCGATCGCCTGGGCAGCTACGTTATCATCTTCTACAACCATATTTCCCAACCGCGACCCCGCCGCAATTTCCAAAGCCAACTGATAGCGAGAATCCACTTGACCTAAACTAGCGACTAACCCATGAACGCCAGGGATCTGGGTTTGCATAATCAGTTTACTGGCGTAAGTTCCCGCCGCTTCTTGCTGGGCCTGTACTTGCGCCTCTAGTTTATCGAGTTGTCGTTGTTTGTCCCGTTGTTCATTCAGCAATCTTTTCTGGGTTTGCTGCTGGGTTTGCTGGTCATATTCTGCTGTTGAAAGGGTTTGAGCGACCACCTGAATGCGCTGGGATAACTCAATGACTTCCACTTCTAACCCGGTTGCGCTTTCATGTTGGCTGGCAATATTCGGTTCTAGGGTGGCAATGCGAGTATTCTGTTCTTCTAGGGTACGGGTTAACTGGCTTTGGCGCTCGGTTAGTTGCGCTTGTTCGGTGCGTTGGGGTTCTAGGGTTTTGAGAATCTCTTCGATATTGTGATTCAAAGCCGTTTGTCGATCTACCCATTCTTGAGACGCAGAAGCGATCGCCTGGGCCTGTTCCCGCGTTTGGGTTAAACTAGCCTGAGCTTCATCCCGACTATCTTGCAATCCCGACAAAGCCTGAGTTTCCAAATTATATTGATGCTGAATCGTGTCCAGGGTTTGCCGGTCTTGATGAATGTCATGTTCCGTTTTTTCTCGTTGATGTTTTAACTGCTGTTCCGTGCTTTCGAGTTCCTGTTGCCGAGTTTCCAGTTGACTCAGTTGCGCTTGTTGAGTCGCTAACGTAGACTGGAGCGCCAATAACTGTTCTTCCCCCAAAGACTTCACCCGCGCATTCAATCCATCGAGTTCTTCACTCACCTGGGAAATTTGAGTATTCAGCGCTTCTAAGTTATCCTGAAATTCACCTTGAGTGCGATCGCCCGCTTCAATCGCTTCCCTCAGTTTTCCTTCCTCCGCTCGTAAAGAGCGCCAGCGCAATACCACTTCCCACTCCTGTTTCTGCAACAGTTCTGTGCGTAGGGTTTGATACTTTTCCGCTTTCGCTCGGTCTTTGGCAAGGCGATCGCGCTGAGAAATTAACTCCTGTTCTATAATCCGAGAATTCTCCTCCTTCTCCTTAACCTCCGCTAACTTCTCCTTCGCCAAATCAATCTTACGGTCAAACTGAGCCACCCCCGCCAACTCATCAATAATTTCCCGTCTCGCCTTCCCATTCATGGAGATAATACTCGTCACATCCCCTTGAAGCACCACATTATAGCCTTCCGGATAGATTCTCAGCCGGTTCAGATGCTCATGTAACTGGGTTAAGGTGCAAGCCTCCCCATTCATATAATAGGTTGACGTATAAGTTCCGGCTGGCGTAACCCGCAGGCGGCGCGTAATATGCCATTCTGGGTCTAATTCAATCTCCCCCTCTGGATCTTCTTCCTCCTCCCAGATACTGCGCTCCACATCCGAAACATCCAACGTCACCGTCACACTCGCTTCCACCGTCGCTTTCCGTTTCTCTCCCTTCGCATGGTTTACCAGATCTGGCAGCCGTTCCGCTCGCATCCCCTTAGAGCTGGATAAGCCCAAACAAAACAGCAGCGCATCTAAGATATTAGACTTTCCCGACCCATTCGGCCCCGAAATCACTGTAAACCCAGGTAACAACGGCACAGTCGTTGTTCCCCCAAAGGATTTGAAGTTGGTCAGTTGCACGCCCTTAACGTGAACCATAGGATTGAGTGTTTAGACGGATTTAGGTTATTTAAATAAGATTAGCGTAGGATTGGCGAGAATGGACAAGGGATGCTCACCCATCCCAAATCTTTACTTTCATCAATTTGGTGCAGATCGATAGTCGATTTTAGATATATTCAACACTGCCATACACCTCGACGGGTAGTAAAACTTCATAAATCAGAATAATTCTTTTTATGATTTAAGCTGACTATAGGCATGATTTTACCCCAAAGATTAAAAAGATTAATATGATAAATCAGTAGGCGATCGCTATACTGAATCATGAGGCTGTGAGCAGTGAACGAGTGGTTAAAATATCGTTCTTGGTTAAGGTTTTTACAGCAGAGATGGGAACTGTGACCACTTTGATCGATTCACCAACTGCATTGAAAACTTCCAGAGTGCAACCGGTTTCGCCGCCGTCGGGGTGGGGAATAAAATCGATGAGGGTGGCGATATCTCCTTGATACATTCCGTATTCTGGAATGTCTTGGATTAAGGCAATTTCTTGATAAAGTTCTAGACTCATGGGTTTATGCTCGATAAGGTTTTAGAGTGACAAAATAAAATTGACTATCGATAGATCGTTGTAACCAAATAGTAGCCACAAGTAATTTACAATCGTTTACTCCTTCAAGTTCGCCGATCGCTTGATAACAGGAATTATTCAATTAGTAAGGAACAACTGAAGAGATTGAAAAGCATTGACCCTCTCTTTCCTGCAACTTAGGAAAAGGGAGGATCAACAACACTTACAGGATCGGGCAATTTACCCGTTGTTCCCCAGCTAAATTATGCTTCATCTAAAGCAGCAATACCGGGAAGTTCCTTACCTTCGAGCAGTTCCAAGCTTGCGCCACCACCAGTAGAAATGTGACTCATTTGATCGGCAACGCCAACTTTTTCCACAGCAGCAACCGAATCACCCCCTCCAATAATAGTGGAAGCACCGGTTTTAGTCAGTTCAGCCAAGGAGCGAGCGATCGCCTCTGTACCCTTAGCAAAGTTCTCAAACTCGAATACACCCATTGGCCCATTCCAGATCACCGTCTTACAATCGGCTAAAGCCGCCTTAAAGGTTTCCACCGAATCCGGGCCAATATCGAGTCCCATCCAACCATCAGGAATCGCATCGACACTGACCGTTTGGGAGTTAGCATCAGCAGCAAAATTATCAGCCAACACTACATCTGTGGGTAATAACAGGTCTACACCCCGTTCTTTCGCCTTCGCTTCCAAAGATTTTGCCAACTCTAGCTTATCTTCTTCCACCAAAGACTTACCGACATTCAGTCCCCGCGCCTTATAGAACGTGAAGATCATGCCCCCACCAATCAGGAGCTTATCGCATTTTTCCAATAGGGTTTCAATAACACCAATCTTGCTCGATACTTTCGATCCACCAATAATAGCTGCTAAGGGTCGTTGGGGACTTTCGATCGCCGCTTGCAGATACTGTAGTTCCTTCTCAATCAAAAATCCAGCAACTGAAGGCTTCAGATATTTAGTCACCCCTTCCGTAGAGGCATGGGCCCGGTGAGCCGTTCCAAAGGCATCATTAACATAAAGATCGGCAATAGAAGCTAACTGTTTGACAAACTCTGGGTCATTTGCTTCTTCTCCAGCATGGAAGCGCACATTTTCCAGTAGCACCACATCGCCATCGTTCATGCTGGCAACCGCAGCAGCCACTTCATCACCAATACAATCATTCGTTTTCTTCACCTCTTTACCCAGAAGTTCAGATAGCCGTTGAGCGACTGGAGTCAAACGCATGGACTCATTCACTTTTCCCTTGGGTCGGCCGAAGTGAGAGGTTAAAATAACTTTAGCCCCCTTGCCCGTCAAATCCTGTATGGTAGGGAGAGCGGCACGGATACGAGTATCATCAGTGATAGACCCATTATCAATGGGGACATTGAAATCCGCCCGCATCAGTACCTTCTTACCAGAGAGGTCAGAAGCCGACAAATTGGCGATCGTTTTCTTGGGCACAGGATAAACCTCCTTCAAAAAATTTTTCGTTATGTTGTTGATTACGCCATCGTCCACATTGTATAGGAGTCCGTGTCTCGGAGGTAAGACCCATGTTTAAGACTGTTCTGTTTCCGATTAACAAAAGCCAAGAAACCTTAGCCGCCACTGAGGTGGTGATGGATATTGTCAAAACCTATGGCTCTCATCTGATTTTACTTTCTGTCCTGGAGAGTGAGACCACTGAAGAGAATGCCTCTAGAGACCCGATGACCTCCCATGAGCAAATTGCTGAACTTTTAAATAAAGTCCAAACTGGCTTTTCTAAGAATGGAATTGAGGCTCAAATCCTAGAACGGCAAGGGAACCCAGCCTTTACGATCTGCGATGTCGCCGATGAAATAGATGCCAAGCTGATTATCATGGGAAGTCGGGGTGTTGGTCTGACGGAAGAAGGGCCAAAGGATAGTATTACCAATCAGGTGATTAACCTTTCTCCTTGTCCCGTCTTGATTATTCCCTAATGTTCCTGATTTTCTCATTCTGATTATGATTCAATGGTATCCCGGACATATTGCTAAGGCAGAACGTTCTCTAGCCGAACAACTCAAACGGGTTGATGTGGTCTTAGATGTTCGGGATATTCGTATTCCCCTGACGACACAACACCCGAAACTGAAGGAGTGGGTGGGGAGTCGGGAGCGAGTGCTGGTGCTGAACCGGATGGATATGATTTCTCCAGAGATGCAAGATTTATGGTTGCAGTGGTTTAGCGATCGCCAAGAGAAGCCCTATTTTACCAATGCTAAATTGGGTAAGGGAATTCGAGAAGTGACCCAAGCGGCGATCGCCGCTGGTGCAGCGATGAATGAACGCCGACGTAACCGAGGGATGCGTCCGCGTCCCGTGCGAGCCGTGGTGGTGGGATTTCCCAATGTGGGAAAATCGGCCTTAATTAACCGGCTCTTGAACCGTAAAGTGGTTCACAGTGCAGCGCGTCCAGGGATAACTCGGCAACTACGCTGGATTAAAATTTCTGCTGATATTGAGTTATTAGATGCTCCTGGAGTAATTCCAGCGCGGTTAGAAGATCAACGAGATGCGGTGAAGTTAGCCATTTGTGATGATATTGGTGAAGCCAGTTATGATAATCAGCGGGTGGCGATCGCCCTTTTGGACTTATTGTACCAACTGAAGACCCATGTTAATACCTTGGATAAACTGCGATCGCGCTATGAAGTCGAGCCTGAAAACCTCTCTAGTGAAGACTATTTACATACCCTCGCCCAAACCAAATACCTCGGAGATTTAGAACGCGCTGCTTGTCAACTGCTCACCGACTTTCGTAAAGGTCACTTAGGGTTATTCTCCCTGGAATTACCTCCTTTGCGATAATCTTCTATAATCTCAGGGCCAGCACTCAGTACAATAGACCTCTTACATAAAGCAGGTAGAAGATATAAGATTAACTCAGGGTTTGCATGATTTAGCACAGGGAGCCAATTCTAATGGCCGATCGTTTTTTTCACCCCCCTAAAACGGTTCCTTTATCCATCTATATTCTCGTGCCTGTGGTATTGCCTATCCTAGTGGCAATGACACTCACCGGATGGCTCTCCTTGCGCCAAAACCATCAGTTAGTCCAACAATTATCCCTGCAATGGATGCAGGAAGTAGCCGATAGCCTAGAAACCAGACTCACCCTTAATCTCGATTTTCCTCAAGAGCTACTCAACTCCTATCCCACCCTTCCCTTAGATGATGAGAGTGCCTTATCCAATCAAAACTGTTTTTGGCCCTTCCTCAACAGTTTTCCCCACCTTCAAGGTATTTATTTAGGATTACACGATAGCGGAGACCTACTCGCTATTCATCGTACAGAAAATGGTGAAACAATTTGTACCCAAGCTAATCGTGAAACAGAGCAACGTTTATTGTCCTATCGTCTCAACGATCGAGGTGAAATCCAAGAGCAAATCCAGGCTGCTTCTACTCCCTATGATGTGCGCCAAGAATTTTGGTATAAAAACAGCTTAATTGAAGAAAACCCGACAATAACTATTATACCATCCTCTTCCCACGCTAAGAACTCTGTCCATCTGCAACTCAAGCAACCTTTATACAACACTGAACAAGAATTAGTTGCGGTCAGTAGAATAGATTTTAACCTCGATTTGTTTCTTGATTATATTCAAGAAAAATCTAGGAATTTTTCCGCAAATATTCTTGTTTTTGATCCACAGCTAAACCTCTTAAATCACTCTGCATTGACTTCTGAGAAACAAAACGCTCTCGACTCCGATTTAGTGCCTGAAATTCAAAATCATCTCCAGAATCCATCCAGCGATCGACTGCAAATCATTAACCACAATAAACAAAACTATTGGATTTTAAGTTCTCCCTATCATTGGCCTGGCGAGCAGCAATGGTGGATCGCTATCATAGTCCCGGAACAACAAATATTTAAAACCGTACAAATCAATTTTCGCAATCACCTCTTGATTAATTTATCTGCGTTATTAATCGCCATAACTTGGGGAGGGTTCTGCCTTTATAAGGTGAGCTATGTTCTCAATCAGTTGAGCAAAAACGTAGAAGAAGCTCTTTATGGAAACTTGCACTTTAAAAGTTGGAATAAATCCATCGTCGATCCTCTGGATAGATTAATCAATCGTGCCCAAAGGCTATCCGATTATGGCTCTCAAATCATGGAATCAATCCAAGAGGAAAATAAACGCTTATTAGATAAAGTCGATTCGGGTACAAATTTATTGATAGAAGCGGTAGAAAAAGCCGATCAAGCCAACCTAAAATTGCAACAATCTCAATCCCGGGTAGAAAGTATTATCAATAGTTCTATGGACGGGATTATGGCGTTTCAGTCTATCCGAGATCGGCGCGGTAGTATTGTTGATTTTGAATGGATTGTTTGCAATCAGGTTTCTGCCCATTTTTTTCACATAAAAACAGTTAATCTAGTGGGGAAATCTTGGCTTCAAGAAATCAAAAATCCTAACCTAAGAAGCTTGTTCGATCATTATGTGAGTGTGGTAGAAACGGGTAGGAACGTAGAACTAGAGTTTCCCTATGATTATCAAACAGAACGGGCTTGGTTTCATGCTATTGCGGTCAAACTAGGGGATGGCTTATCCGTGAACTTTCGGGATATCACTGACCGAAAAAAATCTGTGTTTGAACTGCGAAAAATGCTCGATGAGGTGCATAAACTTGCCAATACAGACGGCTTAACCAAAGTGGCTAACCGTCGTCAATTTGATGAATGTCTCTATCAAGAATGGTTACGTTTAAAACGCGATGGCTTACCCCTATCCATCATTTTATGTGATGTGGATTACTTTAAGCTCTATAATGACACGTATGGACACCAAGCGGGGGATGACTGCCTGATTCAAGTCGCTCGAGTCATTCAACATTCAGTCCGACGCGCTAGTGATGTTGTTGCTCGCTATGGAGGAGAAGAATTTGTTGTCCTGCTTCCGAATACGTCAGAAGATGGTGCAAAAGTGGTTGCCCAGTTAATTCAGTCCAAAATGGAAGATTTGCAAATTCCCCATGAAAGCTCGAAAGTTGCTTCAACTGTGACGATTAGCTTGGGGATTGCCACCTTAGTTCCTACAACACAACTATCCAAAGAAAGTTTGATTGCTCTAGCGGATGAAGCGTTATATGAAGCTAAGGAACAAGGACGAAATCAATTTGTAGTTAAATCTTAATCTGGGGCAGGTAACGTAACAAAATGTTGCAAGTCTTTGAAAACTATTGAGAAATGCCCCAAAGTCCTCTACTGCCTTTACCCTAGTTCATTAAAATAATGTTAACTTTCCCCAATACCAACTTATGAACGATCAACAGAGCTATCGCCTCCATTGCACCCTCTCCTTTGGAGATATCTATGGACAAATCATTGTCTGGTTAATTGTAATTTTCATCAGTTTAGCAGCCGCCTTGGCCCTAATGGGTGCAGGGAGTCCGGTTTATGCCTTAGCCACGGTGGGATTAATTCTGGTTCTTTCTTTACCGTTTCTGTTGTTTAGCTTTGTGACGACTTTACTCAACCATATTGAATTTATGCCGGTTGAAGAGCGTCAGCAAAAACGCTCCTCTCGTGCAGGAGCATCCCAAAATCCAGCACAAGCAGCCGGTTAACCGGATTCGTAATGTATTGTTGTAGGGGCGAAGGGCCCCTACTAATTTCCTGTTTCTTGACCCAGTTGGAGAAGATCAACCAAACCATGTTAGAGCATGATGTAATCATTGTTGGCGGTGGACTGGCCGGGTGTCGTGCGGCTGTGGAAATTGCCCGCACCGATCCTAGTCTGAACGTTGCTGTAGTGGCTAAAACTCATCCGATTCGATCGCACTCGGTGGCGGCTCAAGGGGGTATTGCAGCTACCTTGAAGAATGTGGATTCTGAGGATAGCTGGGAAGCTCACGCCTTTGATACAGTGAAAGGTTCCGACTATTTAGCGGATCAGGATGCGGTAGAAATTTTAGCGAAAGAAGCCCCAGATGTGGTGATCGATTTAGAGCATTTGGGGGTTCTATTTTCCCGTCTACCGGATGGCCGCATTGCTCAACGAGCTTTTGGGGGCCATTCCTATCGTCGCACCTGCTATGCTGCGGATAAAACGGGTCATGCAATCCTTCATGAGTTGGTGAATAATCTGCGCCGCTATGGGGTAAAAGTCTATCAGGAATGGTATGTGATGCGCTTGATCCTGGAAGAAGGGGAAGCGAAGGGTTTGGTAATGTACCACATCCTGGATGGTCGCTTAAAGGTGGTGCGAGCGAAGGCGGTGATGTTGGCGACTGGGGGCTACGGCCGGGTGTTTAATACCACTTCCAATGATTTTGCTTCGACGGGAGATGGGTTAGCCATGGTGGCGAGGGCGGGTTTACCGCTTCAGGATATGGAGTTTGTACAGTTCCATCCGACGGGATTATATCCAGTTGGGGTGTTGATTTCTGAGGCAGTCCGGGGCGAGGGGGCTTATTTACGCAACAGTAAGGGCGATCGCTTCATGGAACAGTATGCTCCAAGCAAAATGGAGTTAGCTCCCAGGGATATTACGTCTAGAGCTATTACTCTGGAAATCCGCGCCGGTCGTGGGATTCAGACCGATGGCAGCGCGGGAGGGCCCTTTGTGCATTTGGATCTGCGCCACATGGGCCGGGAAAAAATTATGAGCCGCATTCCGTTTTGCTGGGAAGAAGCCCATCGCTTGGTGGGTGTGGATGCGGTGGAGGAACCGATGCCTGTGCGTCCGACAGCCCATTATTCTATGGGGGGGATTCCGGTGGATACGGATGGCCGGGTACGCAGTGGGGTAGAGGGCTTTGTAGAAGCGTTGTTTGCGGCGGGAGAATGCGCCTGTGTGTCGGTACATGGGGCGAATCGTCTGGGGAGTAATTCCCTGCTCGAATGTGTGGTCTATGGACGACGGACGGGGGCGGCGATCGCCCAATATGTCCAGGATCGCAAGTTACCGAGTTTGGAGGAAGGGCCTTATCTGCAAGAGGCACAGGAGCAAATTCAAGCGTTATTAGACCAACAGGGAGAACAGCGTATTAATCCCTTGTGCCAAGCGTTTCAAGATGCCATGAGTCAATATTGTGGCGTATTCCGCGATCGGGAATCGATGGAGAAGGGGTTAGAGATTACACAAGAGTTGCAACAGCAATATGGCAGGATTTATCTTGGCGATCGCGGATCGTTGTGGAATACCGAGATTATTGAAGCCCTAGAGCTGAAAAATATTATGGTGGTTGGGCGCACGATTCTTACTTCTGCTCTGAATCGTAAGGAGAGCCGGGGTGCCCATTCCCGCGAAGATTATCCCCAACGGGACGATCCCAATTTCCTCAACCATTCTTTGGCGTTTTATTCAGCCGCAGGAATTGATATTCAATACCGTCCGGTGACGCTGACCCAGTTTGAACCGCAGGAGCGGAAGTATTAAGCATGGGGGCGATCGTATAAGAGAGCCAATCTAGCCCATATCAGGCGAGATGATCGGGATCGAGACCCAGTTGTTGCAGGTGTTCTCTTAAGTGTTGAATCTTCTGATTTTGTTCCTCAACAACAGTTTCGGCTAGGTTTGCTCTCTCCCGTTCGCGATCGCGCTCCGAATTTATTTAGTATAGCGCTATGCCTGGCGATCGCCCTTTTCCCAACCTCGAATTTCCGCTAAGGTATAGAGGGGACGGCCTTTGACTTGTTCGTAAATGCGGCCGATATATTCGCCTAGAATGCCGATGCTGACGAGTTGTACGGCTCCCAGAAAGAAGATGGCGATCAGAATGGTGGCAAACCCGGTGAGGGGTGCGGTGGGGGCTACGATGCGCCAATAGAGGACGAGTACAGCCATGAAGAGGGCGATCGCCGCAGCCGCTAAACCGAGATACGTGGATAGCCGTAGGGGAACCTTAGAAAAAGACACAATTCCATTAATCGCCAGGGAGAAGGATTTGGTAAAGGTGTATTTGACTTCACCTGAAAATCGGGGGCTACGCTCGTATAAAATAGCCGTTTGATGGAAGCCCATCCAAGCTCGCAATCCTCGAATATAGCGATCGCGCTCTGGCATCTGATTTAACACATCCACCACACACCGATCCATCAAACAAAAGTCGCCTGTATCCGTGGGAATCTCCACCTCTGATAGATAGTTTAGTATCCGATAAAACAAGTAAGCCGTCCATCGTTTCCGCTTTTTTTCTTGATGTCGGCGGGTTCTTTGGGCATAAACCACTTGATAGCCCTGTTGCCATTTTTCCAACATTTCTGGAATTAATTCCGGGGGATCTTGCAAGTCTGCATCTAAGATCACGACCGCTTTACCGCGCGCATAATTTAAACCCGCAGTTACGGCAATTTGGTGACCAAAATTACGGGCAAAACTGAGATAACAAACCCGCTTGTCCCTCTGATACAATTCCCGCAATAAACGCAAGGAAGCATCCGTACTGCCATCATTAACCAAAATTAATTCCGTCTGTCCCTCTAATTGCTCCATCACCGACTGGAGACGGTTATACAGCTCAGGAATCGTGTTTTCTTCATTGTAAATCGGAACAATAAAAGAATAGGTTGGCTTGACAAACAGTTCCATGTTTATTTACAATGTATCTTTTACAACAAATTATGGGATATAAATTAGGGGCATGATTAAACCTGATTGTATTAAACCATGGTTGGGGCACGTCATTTGTTTCATGCTTCTAGTCATTACCGTTTCCAGTGGTACAATTCTTTATGTCTCCAGCGAACAGTATTTTCACTTTTGGGATTTTGCCGCTTATCAAATTTGGGCCCAAGAAAGTTTTACCGCCTTTAGCCAATCTTGGTTAATAGGTTGGCAGGAACTGCAAGCGTCCTTTTCTCAAAGTTATAATAAGCTCTATACGTTACCCTTGATTCCAGGGTTGTGGCTATTTGGAGACTCTCGATTAGGCTATATCCTCAGTTTGGCGATCGCCTATTTAATCCCCTTTACCTTAGCCATAGGTGCGATCGCAACCCAACTTATCCCGATTTATCCGTCCCTCGTCTTCTGGTCAACCGTGTTTTTCAGCCTCTGTATTCCTGCAACTTGGTTACCTACACTACAAGGCTATCCCGACACCGGAGCCGCCCTATTTATTGCGATCGCTCTTTGGATTTACTTACAGAATACCCGATTAAAATATAGGTGGCAAATTCCCCTAATTGGAATTTGCTTAACCTTAGCCTTTGTCTGGCGTAGGCATTTTGCCTATTCAGGAATTGCCCTCATTCTAACCTTCATCATTCAAGGTATACTCACTTATCTTAAAGAAAAGAATTCCCAGTCACCTAGAGCAATCAATAACCTAATTGAATATCAAATCAAAATTGTCTTAATTGGTGTAACCAGCTTTCTCACGTTAGTGCTTATTGCTCGACCCTATTTACTTCTGGCACTCCAAAGAAATTATACGGATCTTTATCAATCCTATATTATCCCCTATAGCCAACTGTTACACCAATACCTTGATTTTTATGGACTTAGTTTACTCGGTTTAAGTCTCGTGGGCTTCGTCATGGCTTGGGGTAAATTATCGCGTCAGCCTTATCGGATTATATTTATTTTTTATGCGATCTGCGCCATAGAATGGATCGGGATTTTACGCTATATGGGGGTTCAATATACCCTGCATTTGACCCCCTTAGTGATTTTAGGTGTAGTTTCCTTGGTGTGGACGATCGTTAAAACCACCAATCGACCGATTAAAAATCTCTTAATTTGGGGATTAATCGGTTATTTAATGCTCAACTTAACCCTATCATTCACTCCCCTAGGACAACCCCTCAGCCGCACTTTTCAGACCATCCTATTTTCTTTGTATTCGCCTCCCCCCTCCCGCTCAGACTACCCGGAATTAGTCCGAGTTGTACGAGCGCTACATCACCTTGCACCCAATCAAGAACCCTTATATCTTGTTGGCTCATCTCTGATTTTTAATAGCTCCTTAATCAGTGTAGCAAACCAAGAATTATATGGTCAAAATAGCTCTAATCTCTATATTTTACCAACACCAAACATAGATTCTGAAGGTTGGTATCCTCTAGAGCAACTTTTGCAGGCAAAGTATGTGATGATGGCCCAACCTTTTCAACATATTATCGCTGTTGAAGAAACCGATGTCGAGAAAGTGGTTTATGATATTTTTGATCGGAATGGGCCTATCGCTGCCGACTTTAAGCAATTACCCTTGGAATTTGAACTAGAAAATAATACCAAACTGGTCATTTATGAACGACTGCACAATACCTCAGTAGAACTTGCCTGGGAAACTTTTATACAAATGCAAGGAGTTATAGGCGATCGCCCTGGAAATCAACCGCCATGGATCGCCTTAAATCCTAACTTTCAAACTGCCATTTTACCCCAATCCGATACCTATACCGTAGCCACCTCTTTTAATGAGCAAAATTACGATCAAATTCTAGATATTCTCTGGATTAATGCTCTCCCTAATCCATTTATCTTAACCGGAAAGCCTGTATTTTCTAGTGATGTTTGTCCAGAGTCCAACTTACGGTTATCTTGGATTAATCCACAAGGTGAATCAGAATATCTTACCGAAACCAGCTTGCGTGTTGAGGATGCATCGGTGTTTGAATTGCCATTACAGCCAGTTTCCGAAGGCTATCTCAATCTCAGCTTAAGGGTAGCTGATCCCAAAACTTTCACCACCACTTGTTATCTAAGAATTGATCGACTAAACTTAGAATAGATTCCCTAGAACTTGAGTATCGAATGCCAGTTTATTCAGATTGATGATAGGTTGTCGATTCGGGGCATGAGTAAACCTAATTTTATTAAACCATGGTTGTGGCACGTCATTTGTTTGATGCTTCTAGTCGTTACCGTTTGCAGTGGTACAGTTCTCTATGTTTCCAGTGAAAAATATTTTCACTTTTGGGATTTTGCCGCTTATCAAATGTGGGCGCAAGAAAGTTTTACCGCCTTTAGTCAATCTTGGTCAATCGGTTGGCAGGAACTGCAAGCATCTTTTTACCATAATTATAACAAGCTGTATACATTACCCTTAATTCCAGGGTTTTGGCTATTTGGAGACTCTCGATTAGGCTATATCCTCAGTTTGGCGATCGCCTATTTAATTCCCTTCACCTTAGCCATGGGCGCGATCGCTACCCAACTTATCCGTATTAATCCGGGTCTTGTGTTTTGGTCAACCGTATTTTTCACCCTCTGTATTCCCGCCAGTTGGTTACCCATATTACAGGGGTATCCAGACACTGGAGCCGCCCTATTCATCGCCCTAGCCATCTGGATTTACTTAAAAAATATATGCTTAAAACACTGGTGGCAAATCCCCTTAATTGGGATTTTATTAACCTTAGCCTTTTTATGGCGTAGGCATTTTGCCTATTCAGGACTTGCCCTCATTTTAGCCTTAATCATTCAAGGTATCATCACCTATTTTGAAGATAAGAATAAAGCATCATCTAAAGTTATCAAAAACCTGATTCAATATCAAATTAAAGTCGCGTTAATTGGCTTAACCAGCGTTCTCACCTTAGCCGCGATCGCTCGACCCTATCTAGCAATAGCAACCCAAAGGAATTATAGCACTCTTTATGAATCCTATGTTATGCCCTATGGGAAACTCTTTCATCAATATGTTGATTTTTATGGAATCGGTTTACCGATCTTTAGTGCAGTGGGTTTGATTCTCGCTTGGAGAAGCAAGAATCAGATTGGCATATTCTCTCGCCCATCTTATATTATTCTATTGACTTTTTATCCGATCTGTGCCATAGAATGGATCGGAATTCTGCGCTATATGGGCGTTCAATACACCCTGCATTTTACTCCCTTGATAATTTTGGGTTTAATCACCCTAATTTGGGCAATGATTAGTTTGATTAAACCGCCTATCAGAAATCTTTTAATTGTCACAGTTCTTGGCTATTTAGCCCTCAACCTAACCCTATCTTTCACTCCCCTAGGACAATCCTTAAGCCTAACTCCAGCAAAAACACTCGTTTCCTTATACGCACCGCCTCCCTACCGATCTGATTATCCTGAGTTAGTCCGACTGATGCAAGCATTACATCGCCTTGCCCCCAATCAAGAACCCTTATATTTGGTTGGATCTTCTCCTATTTTCAATAACTCCTTAATTGTTTCAGCAGAAAAAGAATTGTATAGTCAAGATAGTTCTCAACTCTATATCCTGCAAACTCCAACCTTAGATTCTCAAGATTGGTATCCCCTAGAACAGTTTCTACAGGCAAAGTATGTGATCGTTGCCCAACCTTTTCAACATAATATCGCCATTGAAGAAACGGGCGTAGAGAAAGTCATTTATGATATTTTTAATGAGAATTGGCTAATTGCAGCAGACTTTGAGCAATTACCCCTAGAATTTGAACTGGAAAATAACATCAAGCTGGTCATCTATCAGCGACTGCAAGATACTTCGGCAGAGACTGCATGGAAAACTTTTATACAGATGCAAGAAGTCATCGGCGATCGCCCGGGAAGTCAAGAAAATTGGATTACCCTCAACCCTAACTTTAAAGTATCCATTTTACCGGGACATAAAACCTATACCCTCTCGACCTATTTTAACGATCAAAATTACGATCAATCCTTAGATATTCTCTGGATTGACGATCTGCCCAACCCCTTGCTCTTAACAGGATTACCTCGCTTTTCAACTGACCTTTGTCCAGAATTTAGCTTGCAATTTTCTTGGATAAGTTCCCAAGGAGAATCAAAAACGGCTGCCGAAACTACCTTTAGTTTTTATGATGCCCCTGTCTTTGAACTTCCCTTAGAGCGTCTTCCAGAAGGCTATCTGAATCTCAGTTTAACAGTAACCGATCCTAAATCATTCACGACCCCTTGTTATCTAGGAATTAATCAACTACACTTAAAACAGATTCCCTAAAAGCAATTCGTGTGCCAATTGTTAGGAGGTAAGTTACTTAGAGTCAATTGTTTAAGACCAATCAAAGCAAAGCTACGGCGAAAAATTGAAGATATTGTAAAAAATGAGTGTAGCATGTCAGAAGAAACCTTAAAAAAAGAACGAGATTTTCACGATCAATGGGCCGCCACCATTGATATTGAAGAAATTCATGTCTCCGATTATTTTGAAGCTTGCACGGCTCCCGAAAATCGGTTTATCTTACATCATTTGGGAGAGGTGAAGGGCAGAACCTTATTGGATGTGGGCTGCGGAGCTGGGGAAAATAGTGTTTATTTTGCCCAAAAAGGCGCTCAATGTGTGGCTTCTGACTATTCTCCGGGCATGGTGGAAGTGGCACTAAAACTAGCTGAAAAAAATGGGGTGAGTATCAAAGGTCATGTAGGGAATGCCATGGCTTTCGATTTTCCTGACAATAGTTTTGATATCGTTTATGTGGCCAATCTTTTACATCACCTTCCCGATCCGAAGTTAGCGCTCCAAGAATTGTATCGGGTTGTGAAACCAGAGGGAAAGGTCTGTTTTTGGGAGCCATTAAAACACAATCCAATCATTAATGTCTATCGGCAAATGGCGACTGAAGTACGCACGGAAGACGAACATCCTTTGGATATGAATATTATTCCCTTTGTAGAGTCCTTATTCGAGCAGACTCAATGGGATACCTTTTGGATTGCTACCTTATGGATTTTCCTACGCTTTTATTTGATTGAACGGGTGAATCCTAATGAGGAGCGCTATTGGAAAAAGATTATCCTCGAAAAGGATCGATTGGAACCCGAATATCGGCGACTCGAACAGATGGATCGCTGGCTGAAACAGATTCCAGGAATGAAGCGGATGGCGTGGAATTTGGCAGTAGTGGCGACAAAGTAAGAAGGGTATCAATTCTGTTGAAATTTGACAGGAAGCCGCACAGTAAATGTTGTGCCTTGGTTCACCTGACTTTTAACTTGAATCGTTCCCTGTTGCAGTTCAACAAACTGTTTAACAATGCTCAAACCTAATCCTGTACCGGGAATATTGCTCACATTACGCCCTCGGTGAAATAACTCGAATAAATAGGGTTTGTCTTCGGAGGGAATACCAATGCCTTCATCTTGAATGGTGAAAATGACATGGTTTTGACGCTTGGCGAATTTGAGACGAATAGCCTTGTGTGTCGGGGTATAGCGGAGTGCATTGGAGAGGAGGTTATTCAGGATAGAGCGAAGGAGTCGTTCATCACAATAGGCGATCGCCTGCCGAGAGCGACTGATAAACTCAATAGGAGACTCTGGCCGAGTATACTGGTGTTCGGCTAACAACTGGCGGCAAAATTGAACAAAATCCAGACATTGGGGCTTGACTTCTAGCACCTTTGCCTCAATTTTGCCGATGACGAGGATATCATCAATCATCTGAGTCATGCGTTCTACGTTATTATTGATGCCCAAAAGATAATCTGCTTTTTCTGCCGCAGTCAGTTGCAAATCATAGCGTTTCAGGGAAGAAACCGATAGGGTAATGTTATTGAGAGGGTTGCGAAATTCATGGCAGAGCATGGCGATAAAGCGCGATCGCATTTCGCTTAATTCTTGCAACTGTCGGTTAACCTGCCGGAGTTTAGTGGTGCGCTCTTCAACTTTAATCTCTAACTCCTCATTGCTGCGCTGTAGGACTTCCTCCGCCCAACGACGCTGAGAAATATCCCGAAACGTCACCACCGCACCAATGAGCCGCCCATTGTCCTCAC
Organism: Roseofilum sp. SBFL; assembly: GCF_017746885.1. Taxonomy (NCBI): domain Bacteria; kingdom Bacillati; phylum Cyanobacteriota; class Cyanophyceae; order Desertifilales; family Desertifilaceae; genus Roseofilum; species Roseofilum sp. SBFL. The sequence goes on from NZ_JAGHZH010000097.1 coordinate 20,729, forward strand.
GCATGGGAGTACTGATATATTCTACGGGAAAACTCGTACCATCTTTGCGCCAAAATACTTCAGTCGTCACTCGATGGGTACTGCCATCTTGTAGAGCAGCATAAATGGGACAATCTTCCCGGCAATAGGGCGTTCCATCTGCATGGGAATGATGCAAGACAGCGTGCATCGACATGCCGATTAATTCCTCAGTTGACCAATCAATCATAGCAGCGGCAGCAGGATTGACAAATGTGACATTTCCCTCTAAATCAAGACCATAAACTCCTTCTCCCACAGCATTGAGAATAAGCTGATGCTGACGGAGTAATTGGGTAAAGTCTTGGGCTACCGGTTGATCGAGGGGAGTCAAGGGTGGAGTCGCAGACGTTGGGAACCAAGCATAATCAGTCATCTGAACAGAATGTTATAGCGCTTTGGGCAAGCAGATATGAAATGTGGGGCGAAGGAGTCAACCATTTTTCCCTGAAAATCCTCTTTTTTCAACTTTCTTATTTATTTTCGCCTAAAAAGTGTAATGGACTACATCATAAAAAGGCAAATTCGATCTTAATAAACTCAATCAAAAATAGTCTTATATTCATACCCTGGGACAGTAATGAAAACGATCCTCATTATTGAAGATGAATGTCAAACTCGCAATATTTTTTTGAGATCCCTAGAGTTTGAAGGCTTTTGTGCCTATGGAGCCAGTAATGGTTCTGAAGGGGTGCAATTAGCTCGCCATTATCGGCCGCACTTAGTGGTTTGTGATATTATGATGCCAGATATGGACGGCTATACGGTTCTGTCCCAACTTCGCAGTTCTTCAGAAACCGCAGGAATTCCCCTAATCTTTTTAACGGCTAAAGTTACCATGGCTGATTTACGTCAAGGGATGGAATTAGGAGCTGATGACTATTTGACCAAACCCTGTACCGTAGAGCAATTTTTGTCGGCGATCGCCACTCGCCTGAAACGCCAAGATGATCTGCTAAAATTATATGGGCGATCGCCTCAGCAATACCCAGACCCTAAAGTCTCCCCATCTACCTCTGCTTCTAGCATTTTTCCCCATTGCCCTAAATTAGTTCAGGTCTTCCGCTTTATTGAAACCTCCTATCACAAACCCATCAATCTCAACGACGTTGCCCAAGCGGCTGGCTATTCGCCAGCCTATTTAACCCACCTGGTTCAAAAACAGACTGGACACACCGTCAAACAATGGATTATCAAGCAACGAATGGCAAAAGCTTGTCAGCTTTTACAAACCACCCAAGAAACCATACGACAAGTTGCTGAACGCTCCGGCTATCCCGATGCTGGATACTTTACCCGCCAATTTCGCCAGATTCATGGCATTTCCCCCCTATCCTGGAGACAGCAATTTCTCTCACCATCGCCTGAATAACAATCATATCTAAAAAGAACGATCTGTATCTCAATTAACAGAATCAAGATTGATTTCCCCTCCTAGAGAAATTCCTAAAAAAACTCCCAATTTTTCCCAAATAAAGTCCAATGCATTTCTAGAGTTGACCTGATACATTACTGAATAATATTCACTCCGAATCTGGATGTAACAGCCAATTGTTATTGGTCAGGTTTCGTATTTGTTTGCTTGAGATGGACATGGATCTATGGCTTTAATTTCGGCACAGGAGACATTCAAAAATTGGCAATCTGCCCAAACAAGTAACAGAAAACGGTCTAATTTACAGCCATTGTGTCAAGTCTGTGGACGACAACACTCGAGCTTTGACCATTGGGACTTTATGCAGACCTTGCCCCAAGACCCTGTTGAGTTAGTAGATGACCTCGTAAAAATGGGCATCTACAAAGACAACCAACTGCGGGCAGCCAACACGGTTAATGCCTATGAACTCCGCAAGACCTTATTTTTGAAACGAGTGGGTCGGGGCGACCCCAAACGAGAAAAGCTCATTTTAGCCCTTTGTCAAGAAGCTGGGGGCTTAGAAAATGCTTTTGCTGCTGCCTTTGGCCCCCAAGCTGGACAATTCTTTGGGGATGCCATTCGCAATGGCAAATCCACCCGTCGAGAATTTTTACGCAATATGACTGTCGGGGCAGCCCTCGTGAGTTTAGCCAGTTGTGCAGATGGGGGTTCAGGAGAATCGGAAGCAGACGGCGAACCCGTTGCTGCCGCAGACGTGGAAAAAACCGATCTGCAAATTGGGTTTATTCCCATCACCTGTGCCACACCCATTATTATGTCGGAACCCTTGGGCTTCTACAAAAAATATGGGTTTAACGCCAAGGTGGTGAAAATGCCCAGTTGGGGTGCCGTTCGAGATTCGGCGATCGCCGGAGAACTCGACGCTTACCACATGCTCGCCCCCATGCCTATCGCCATGACCCTCGGTTTGGGATCGGCCGCCTTCGGAGTCAAACTAGCCAGCATCGAAAACATCAACGGCCAAGCCATCACCGTTGCCGAACGGTACAAAGGGCAAGTGAACGGCCCGGCAGACTTCAAAGGCTTTACCATCGGCGTTCCCTTCCCCTACTCCATGCACAACCTGCTACTGCGCTATTACCTCGCCACCGGTGGCATAGACCCCGATGTCGATGTGCAAATTCGTCCCGTTCCTCCTCCCGATAGCATCGCCCAACTCGTCGCTGGAGACATTGATGCCTATCTGATGCCCGACCCATTCAATCAACGGGCAGTTTACGAAGAAGCAGGCTTTATCCACATGCTCACCAAAGAGCTGTGGCCGGGACACCCCTGCTGCGCCTTTGCCGCCAGCGACCAATGGATTGAAGCCTATCCCAAAACCTTCCGCGCCCTGAATAAATCCATTATCGAAGCCGCTGGATATGCGAGTAACCCTGCCAACCGTCCAGAGATCGCTACCGCCATTTCAGAACGAGCCTTCCTCAATCAACCTGTAGAAGTTGTGGAAGCCGTCCTCACCGGTAACTTTGAAGATGGTAATGGTAATACCTTAAATATCCCCGATCGCATCGACTTCGATCCCTATCCCTGGCAAAGTTTCGCCAACTGGATTTCCTCCCAACTGGTGCGCTGGGATCTGCAAGGAGACGGTTTAGCCCCCAAAGCCATTCCCGAAAAAGGCTACGACACGGTAGGCAAAGACATCTTCTTAACCGAACTTGCCCGCGAACTTGCTCAGGAACTCGGCCAATCTCCCCCGTCCGATATCTATCGCACGGAAACCTTGAAGTTTGATACCTTCGACCCCGCCGATCCAGCCACCTACGTACAAGAACAGATTGATGAATATGGTGTTTAGTAAAACAGTCGTTAACCGATGACCCTCACTGAATCAACCCCAATCTCCATTAAACGGAAGCAACGACAAAACCCATTTTTGAACGAGAATGTTCAAGCGTTTGCCCTCTTTATCGGCTCTTTAGCGCTCTTTCTCCTCTTCTGGGAAGTGGGCGCTCGTGCAGAACTGTTTGCCAAAGGCGTGCCTACAGCCTCTAAAACCTTATCTGAATTGTGGTGGTGGATTACCCATCCGTTCTTTAACAATGGCCCCAATGATTTGGGCATTGGTTGGAACCTGTTGATTAGTTTACGCCGAGTTGCCATTGGTTATCTTTTGGCCTCCGTAGTTGCCGTTCCGTTAGGAATTTTAATCGGCATTTCCCCCGTAGCTAGAAAGGGGTTTAATGCCTATATTCAACTGCTCAAACCCGTTTCTCCCTTGGCTTGGCTTCCTCTAGGATTGTATCTGCTCAGAGATTCTGAGAATACGGGTATTTTTATTATTTTCATCTCTAGCATTTGGCCCACCTTAATCAATACGTCATTTGGGGTTGCCAATGTAAACCCTGATTATTTAGATGTCTCTAAAACCCTGGGGGCTTCTCGGCTCCGCACCATTTTTAAGGTGATTATTCCCGCCGCACTGCCCAATATTATTTCCGGTTTGCGGATCAGCATGGGAATTGCTTGGTTGGTCATTGTTGCCGCAGAAATGCTTTTGGGAACCGGTCTAGGATATTTCATCTGGAATGAGTGGAATAACCTCTATATTCCCAATATCTTGGTCGCAATTTTTATTATCGGCTTAGTGGGTCTGATTCTAGATAGTCTCTTTGCTACTGCCGAGAAATTTGTCACATTTGGTCGAAACTAATGAGTATTAGTCCTTTGAATTTTAACCCCGTGACTCCTACAGATGCTTCCCCTTCAGCTCAACTGTCAATCCGCCAGGTGACTAAGGTCTTTGAAGGTAAGCAAGATATCTTTAGTAAGATCCAGCGGAAAACCTCTCGAGACTTTGTGGCGATCGAAAATATTAGTCTCGATATTGAACCGAATACCTTCGTAAGCATTATCGGGCCGTCAGGTTGTGGTAAGTCTACCCTACTCAATTTGATCGCTGGTCTTTCCACTATTACGAGCGGCGAGATCTTACTCAATGGTTCCCCTATTCAGGGGCCAGGGCCCGATCGCGGTATGGTGTTCCAAAACTATGCTCTCATGCCCTGGATGACCGTAGAGGAAAATATCCATTTTGCTGTGGAAACGGTCTATCCCAAACTCTCGAAACGGGAGATCGGGCGCGTTGTTAAAGAACACATTCAGTTAGTCGGTTTGGTGGGTGCAGAAAAGAAGCATCCCCACGAAATTTCGGGAGGGATGCGTCAGCGCGTAGGAATTGCTCGCGCACTGGCGATTAATCCCCAAATTCTGCTCATGGATGAACCCTTTGGCGCGCTTGATGCTCTGACTCGGGGTTTTCTCCAAGATGAGATCGAGCGCATCTGGGAACAGGAGCGCAAAACGGTGATCATGATTACCCACAGTATCGAGGAAGCACTGTTGCTTTCCGATCGCATTGTCATGATGACACGGGGACCAGCCGCTGGGATCGATGAGATTCTGGAAGTGCCTTTCCCTCGACCTCGGAATCGAGAAGCGATCGATCTCCATCCTGCTTATCACGACTTGAAAGCCGAGATGGAAAGCCATCTATTCCGAGAAACTCGCGCTGTTGAAGAAGCAAGGGTGAAAGGGCGATAAGACGCTTTGCTTGGTAATGGGAATTGGTCACAAGTCAAGGTTGTAAGCTGGCTGTCAAGGGAATAGGGAATAGGGAATAGGGAATAGGGAATAGGGAATAGAAAAAAACGTTTTTACCTTTTCCTTGAATAGTCTATAAATAGGGTTGTCCAATTTTCTTCCCTCCATCCCCCGACCTTGCCATTTTTTCAGCTGTTGCCGACATGAATAGGCGAGAATAAAAACCCCTGTAATTCTATACTTTGCACACTTGAAAACGAGGAATTTAACTATGGCTATCTCTGAAGTCACTCAAAAACTATTAGCGGCGAAAAAAGCGGCTGGCGTAAGCTTTGCTGATTTAGAAGCCAAGGTGGGTTGTGATGAAGTTTGGATTGCTTCGGTGATCTATCGCCAGGCTAGTGCTTCCGTGGAAGAAGCCACCAAAATTGTGGAAGCCATTGGTGCAGATACATCCCTAATCGAACCATTAACTGAGTGTCCGGTGAAAGGTTCTCTAGAGCCGGTGATTCCCACTGATCCTCTGATTTATCGTTTCTACGAAATCATGCAGGTCTACGGGATGCCCATTAAAGCTGTAGTTCATGAAAAATTTGGCGATGGCATTATGAGCGCCATTGATTTTTCTGTGGATGTAGAGCGCGAACCCGATCCGAAAGGCGATCGCGTCAAAATCATTATGTGCGGTAAGTTTTTACCGTACAAAAAATGGTAACTCTTGTCTTTATGTCTTTAGGGTGGGCAAAGTTTTGCTCACCCGAACCCCTTCTAAGAATACTGAAATTACAGCCCAATTCAATGACTTCATCAGCGAAAAAACTGCTTCCCCCTTTCGATCGCAAAACGGCGATCGCCAAAGTCCGGATGGCGGAAGATGCTTGGAATAGTCGAGACCCAGAGCGCGTCTCTCTGGCATACACCGAAGATAGTTTTTGGCGCAATCGGGCGGAAATCTTCCAGGGAAGGGACGCGATTCGTGACTTTTTACGTCGCAAATGGCATAAGGAACTGGACTATCGCCTCGTTAAAGAAATGTGGGCCTTTGGCGAAAATCGGATTTCCGTGCGCTTTCAATACGAATGGCGTGATGATTCGGGTCAATGGTATCGAGCCTATGGCAATGAAAACTGGGAATTTGATGCGAGTGGTCTCATGCAACGACGAGAAGCGAGTATTAACGATCGCCCCATTGCCGAATCAGAGCGTCGTTTTGATTGGCCCCTGTCGAGTCCTCGACCTCAAGACCATCCCGGATTAATCAATTCACCAGAATAGCTATTTTACAGATAGTTAAAGAGGAGTAAACTTAGCTATCCTGATAATCAGAACACTCCAACCACCGCGTCCTATGAAAGTTACGGTTGATATTCCGGCGATCGCACTCTCTCAATTCGTTACTCCCACTCTCTCCGAACCCCGCATTACCTTGGGCAATATTTCTTGGCAGCAGTATGAAACCCTGGTTACCACACTCTCACCTCGCCCTAGTTTGCGCCTGAGTTATAACCAAGGACTCTTAGAAATAATGACCACCTCTTCCCAACATGAAATGATTAGAAGTCTCATTGGCAGGCTTCTGGAAACTTATGCATGGGTAGAAAATCTTGACTTTTATAGTTATGGTTCGACCACCTTTCGTAATGAAACTGCGGTCAGAGGTTTAGACGCTGATGAAAGCTATTGTATTGGCCAAAGGCGAGAGATTCCCGATCTGGCGATCGAAGTGGTGATTACGAGCGGTGGGATCGATAAACTGGAGATCTATAAAGGGTTAGGAATTGGTGAAGTTTGGTTTTGGCAAGATGACTGTTTTACACTGTATCAATGGGTTAATGCGATCGCAGGATATCAAGAAATCGAACGGAGCCAACTGCTACCCAATTTAGATCTCGATCTCCTCTGTCAATTTATCGATCCGGAACAAGAACCGCAAATGGTTCGCGCTTATCATCAAGCCTTGCAAAACCAGAAGCGGTAGAGTCAATTCCTCCCACAAACCTTAACCAATCTTGCCAAGTTGGTCGCGCACCTGCATCAAAATTACCCCTAAGCGGTTTTTGCCGCTTCCGTTTTTCCCACATCCCCAATAATAGTCAATTGGGGAGTTTTCGATGATGTCCTCTTCTCCCGTTCCTAATAAAATTTGCCGTAGCTCTTCATGAGTAGCGAACTTTTGCCACACTCCCTGCAACATAATGTCCTCTTTCACCTGTTCCCAATCTTCCCGCAGGGGATGGGTGCGATCGCGTCCCATTTTTGCCGCTTGTTTCGGGGTTTTCGCCATTTGAATCTTCTCACACCAGGGGCGATCGGTAGTGACAAATTTCTGCGCTTGGAAATAATGCTCGCTGGTAGGCCACCATAACTCATCTAACGTAAACCCATAGGCCGAAAAATTGGAGAAACAACCATAATGCTTTTCACGAGTGGAATAGAAGTAAATCGTCATTGTTCCTAGTTTACAAATCATTGAGTACTGCCCCAACTTCCATTTTATACGGTAAACTAGGTCAGCGATCGCTCAATCCCGTGACCCATTATCAGCATATGAAGCGCCCAATTTCTCGCCGTAGCATTCCCCCGAAAATTAGTACCATCCCCCGTCAACAGTCGGAAGCATCCGATTATCTAAATCTGTATCAACTGGCAGTAGAAAAGCAACGACTTTCCCAGGAACTGCAAACAATAGAGCAAAGAAGTCAGCAAATTGAAAAACGTCTGGCGGTAATTAACCATCAGATGGATCGACTAAAAAAAAACACCCCGTCTCCCGGCGCTACCCGCGCTTCTAATCCTTCCTTACCGGGACTCAATCCGACAAAACAACCATCAGAGCGATCGGCGAATTATGAGACACTCATGTTAGATTACTAAAGAACTAATCCACTATTTTTGCTGGGCATCACTCACGAACTCCGCTATACATTTTCCCTCACTCTCTAGTCGATCCACAATCCCTTGCAATGCTACCTTCAGAATAGATAAATCTAACTATGTAGTTTGCCAAACCACTTCTAGATCTACCCAAAAATACTCATGAATCACCATATTCCGCATTCCTCGAATCTGATGCCATGGAATTGTTGGGCCGGCTGACTCCCAATCCTCAATTGAACTCGCTACAGCGCTTGGCACTGGGTAATCGGTACACACTCAACAGTCTGCATCCCCATTTAAACTATTCATTATTCTCTTCTTCTAACTCCTGAATCGCCAGTAAAAGTGCTTCTTCTTGTTCTTCAAATTCCTCTTCGGAAAGTTCCCCCATATCAAAAGCCAACTGGAGCGTGAGTAACTGTTTATTCAAATCTTCCTTATCATTTAATTCAGCATTGGCATGTTCTAGGACTTGTTCGCCAATCCAAAGCATCCCTTCAATGGGGCCAAGAACGGGTAGAGTTAGTAATCGTAAAATCATGGTTTCATCCCAGAGGTTAATCCTCTAATTTGGCAAAATTGAATGGAGCGGTAAAATTATTATACCGAATCCGCAAACGGCCTTCAAATTGCAAATCTAAATGCTCAACTTGCTGTGAGAATTCTGGCTCATCATCCCAAGGAATCAGGTACGCCGTATTATAAATCATGGCATCGGTGAGGGACTCATTTTCAATCACCTCGATCGCCAACGGATTCAGAACCTGTTGAAATTGGGCAATGATTCCATCTTGGCGACGTTGCAACGCTTGCTCCAAAGCTTGACCAATGCCAATCACCTGATCCATGGCGAGCGGTTGTCCTTCCAGGCGATCGCGTTTTGCTCTTAACTCTTCATTTTCTGCTAAAAGCTGTTGTAACTCTTCCTCCATCTCCCACAATACCTTAACACTGACTTCTCGATAGCCCTTAAGCTTCTCAAATAAATGCTTTAACTGTTCTCGATAAGGCTCAATGAGCAGTGCTTGCACCTCTTGCCAATTCTCCACCGTTAACCCAAATTGCAGGGGTAAAACCGTCCGATATCCCGCTTGCATCGCCTCTTCTAACACCTGTTCGTGGCACAGCAGGTTCCGACGACTGGCTAAATATCGGTCTTGCTTGGCTTCCGAGCAAAGAAAGGAAAATCCGTCCACTTGATGAGCATGAACCGGTTGTTTGTCCAATCCCAGCAAATCTAAGTGTTGCGGCCCTGGAGACGGGAAAATACCATAAAGATAAAACGCGGAACAATCATTCATCCGAGATCCTGATATTAGGTTGATGGGTCTATTTTATCAGTCTGGGCGATCGCTAAAGCGGTATCCCCTATTCCCCATCCCCTAGCGCAAAGTGCTATTAAGTCATCTTTGTCACCCATACGGTACACTGGTAAAGCGCTTTTCATCCAGTGTAAACTTTATGGGTCGCAAGAAAGCAACTGTCAATTATCTAATCGTCGATGACCTCAGTGTTCCCCCCGAAGACCAAAAAGGAACCCTGATCGCTGTTGAAGGTCGTCGCAACACCGAAGCCAATCGCCAAAAAGCCCTAGACAAGGCGATCGAATTGTGGCAAGAAGGTCAATTAGAGGGATTTGCCGATGGGTTATCCCTGGAAAATGTGATTTTTGCCCCTGGAACCTCCGGGGCTGCTACAGAGACATATAGTGCCTCTTCAGAGGAAGAATTGCCCTTACAAAAAGCGGCGAGAGATGTCATTACCCTGATCGATTTATTGATTCATCGCGGGGAAGCTATCCAAGAAGCGACTCCCCTATTGCCGATTTTAGAAGCGGCTGAAAAAGGGCAAAAGCTGACTGAAGAACAGACAGCACAGGCTAGGGATAGATCCTTTAGTAAAATTCTGACTCGACTGGCTACCTCGGTGACCGAGCATCAAACGTTTGTGGAAACCCCTGGGGTAATGGAATCTATCCAAATGATTATCGCTATTATCCAAGACGATCGCCTGATTACCCCAGAGCAAATTTTACCGCCTGCCTCTAACGAAACCGAAGAGGAAATAGAGGACGAGGACGATTCCCCATGAGTCAAATTTCCCTTCAGGAACTGATTGCTGGGGCAAAAGCGGGTCAGGTGGTGAGCTTTCCTACGGATACCGTACCTGCTTTAGCTACTTTGCCCCATTGTGCCTCCCTAATTTTTGAGGCCAAAAACCGTAGTTTAGACAAACCCCTAATCCTGATGGGGGCGGTTCCCGAAGACCTCTGGCCGTTTTGTCAAGGGACTCCTGAAGAGGAATTGATTTGGCAACAGGTGGCTGCCCAATATTGGCCGGGAATGCTCACCCTAGTCTTGCCAGCATCACCGGCGGTTCCTCAAGCACTCAACCCGCAAAATCCGACGAGCATTGGGTTGCGGATACCGAATAGTGCGATCGCCAACACTATTCTCGCTCAAACCGGCCCCCTAGCCACCACCAGCGCCAACCGCTCTGGACATCCTGCCCTACACTGCCTCACCGAAATTGCCGCCGAATTTCCCCAAGTCCTTACCCTTAAGGGCGATGAATTCAACCCAGAGAACTCGCCCAGTGGTATTCCCTCCACCGTTGCCCGTTGGACAGGGAAAGATTGGGAAATTTTACGGCAAGGAGCGGTTAAGCTGTAGACTCTCATTTCCCGAATCGCACTAGAATACAGACAAAATCAATTGGGGATTCACTCACTACCATGGCTTGGGGGAATTGGTTAGAGTTTGCATCTGGAGCGATCGTCGGGATAGGAGGCCTCAGTATTAGTCGGACCCTGTGGAAGAACCGGAAACGCTCAAGGAAAATAAAAATGAAACGCAATTATTCTGCATCTTCATCCGATACGGATGAGGTGCAACAGCTTAAACTGGCTTGTCAAATGGCAACTGATATGGCCCAGCTCAAGCAAGGATTTTTAGGAAGAATTTCCCATGAATTGCGATCACCACTGAATGGCTTGATTGGAATGCATCAACTGATTCTCAACGATCTCTGTGATTCCCCAGAAGAAGAACGGGAATTTATCGCCAAAGCCCACGATTCCGCCCTCAAATTAATTAAGCTCATTGATGAAATGGTGATGATTTCCAAAACTGAGCAAGGCACGGATGTCATGGAGATTGAAACCATTCCTTTAACCGAAGTCTTTCAAGATATCTATGATTTAACCTACTTGCAGGCAGCCAATCGAAATTTACAGCTCGATATTGTGATGCCCGATCCCGAAATTTATGTCAAAGCTGATTTACGCCGCCTCAGACAAGTCTTAACCAGTTTAGTTGATAGTGCGATCGCCCATATGAGTGAAGGCTCCATTCACCTTCATGCCGATCCCGTTCCCGAAACCCAACAGGTTTATCTCTATCTCGAAGACCAACGCTCCCCCGACTGTTGGCAAGAACCGGTTGATTTATTAAATACTCCCCCTTCCCCAGAGTTAACGTGGAATGGCTCGCCCTCTCCTGGACTTACCCTGATGGCGAATAAACTGCTCTTAGAACTGATGCACGGTAGCTTAGAATTACTAAACGTTCCCTCGATGGAATCCTCTGCCCAACCCGAAACGAGTCGCATCTTGTGTAAATTACCTTGGGGTAGCTCGGAACCTGAAACTCCAACTCATGCAATTACAAATTAGTTAGATAATGTCTGGGTCAAATTGCTACAATAGAAGAACTTGAGTTAGGAGAAAGGGATATGTGCGATCGCGGCTACAAGCCCAAGGGAATGCTAACCCAGAACGGGAAGGTTGACCCAGAAGGGTTTGATTTTGCCAGTATCCTGAAAGCCTCGCAAGCTCTGAGCGAAATTGTTCAATTTGACAAACTCCTGCGTCAAATTACTCAAATCATTTGGCAAAATTCTGGGGGCGATCGCTGCGCCCTTATGCTTCCGGACGAGAACGAAATGTGGCAGGTAGAAGCGATCTCAACTGCCGAAAATATTGACCTTTGCAGGGTTCCCCTCAAGGGATACATGAACTTGCCCGTCAAGCTAATTGAGTATGTTAAAAACACCCGCGAAATTTTAGCGATCGACAAAAGTAAGACCGATTTGCCCGTTAGCGATCCCTACCTCGATCGCCAACCTCCCCAAAGTCTTCTCTGCTTGCCTTTACTGCATCAAGGACGGTTGACAGGTATTGTCTATCTGAGCAATCAAGCAACGTCAGGCGTTTTTACCGGCGATCGCCTTCTCGTTCTCAACTTCCTCTGCACCCAAGTCGCCCTCTTGCTAGAAAATAGGAAACTTTCCCAGACCTTAGAACAACAGGTGCAAGAGCGAACTGAGGCACTATGGGAAAGCCAACAAGAACTCTCCGACTATATAGAAAATGCCACCATCTCATTACACTGGGTGGATAAAAATGGGATGATCGTCTGGGCCAATCAAACCGAATTAGATTTCTTGGGGTACAGCCGAGAAGAATATATCGGGCAACCCATTGCCAACTTTCACGCCGATCCGGAAGTTATTGCCGATATCCTCACTCGCCTCTCCAACAATGAAACGCTGGTTAACTACGAAGCACGCTTGCGTTGTAAAGATGGCTCCCTTCGCTACGTGGCAATCAATTCCAATGTCTTGTATCGAGACAGTCAATTCATTCACACGCGCTGCTTTACAGTCGATATTACTCAGCGCAAATCCATCGAACGAGAATTGCAAGCCAGCCAACAACGCTATGCTACGCTTGCCGACATACTACCGGCTGGAATTTTTCTCACCGATCCCCAAGGTCACAGCCGTTATAACAATCCTAGTTGTTGTCAGATGCTGGGTCTAACACCAGCAGAAGCCTTGGGAGAAGGATGGTCTCAAACCTTGCATCCCGATGACCGCGATCGCGTATTCCAAGGATGGTATCACGCTGCACAAAACCAACAGATGCCCTATCATACTGACTGTCGCTTTCTGCATCGCGACGGTAAAGTGGTTTGGTTGAGCGTGCAAGCTGTTGAAGAATTCGACCTTGAAGGGCACTTGACTGGGTATATCGGCACTCTAATCGATGTCACCAAACGTAAGGCTGCCGAAGCTGCTCTCCACAAGCTGGTGGAAGGAACCGCCGCAACCACTGGCGAAGATTTCTTTCCCGCTCTAGTTCGTCATATTAGTAAAGCTCTTGACGTTCCGATCGCCTTGATTACTCAATTCGTTGGCGAAGAGCTGCACAGTATTGCCTTTATGGTCGATGGCGAATTACAACCCAATTTTACCTACAATTTACCCGAAACGCCTTGTATTGAACTGGTGACCGAATACTCCTACCATTGTCCTTGGGGGATTACCGATCGCTTCCCCAACAATCCCCATCGAGAAAGAGGAGTCGAGAGCTATCTGGGAATCGCATTGCGCGATCGCCAAGGACAGGTGCTGGGCAGTTTGTGCATCTTCGATCGCCAACCCCTACAAGAGCCGGAACGAGCCAAACAGATTCTCGAAATTTTTGCCAGTCGCACCGCCGCAGAAATGCAGCGCCAGCGCGTCGAAACCTCCCTACACAGCCTGATTGCTGGGACTGCCGTTACCAAAGGCATAGACTTCTTTCCCCTCCTTGTGCGCCACCTCACCGAAGCTCTAGGCGTGTCCCACGCTCTGATGGCGGAGCGAGTTGGCGATGAAGAAGTGAGTCTCGCCTATTATGGCGATGGCAAACTCATTCCCTGTAAATCCTTATCACTTCTCGGCACTCCTTGCGAGCAGGTATACAAGAATGAGGTTTATTACTGCGAGTTAGAGCCATGCCAGACCTGTTCAGAACTGGCTAGGATGGGGGCCAAGAGCTATCTGGGGGTAGCGCTATACGATCGCCAAGGCAATCCCATGGGGCTGCTTTGTATTTTCCACCGTCAGCATCTCACCGATCCAACCCACGCCGAGCAAATTTTGCGAGTATTTGCCGCCCGCGCTGTCACTGAGCTAGAGCGCAAACGAGCAGAGAACGCCTTGCAAAACTTAATTGCTGGAACCGCAGCATTAACCGGCCCCGACTTTTTTCCCGCCCTCGTCCGTTACCTCGCTGAAGCCCTCCGAGCCTCCCACACCTTTGTCACTGAAGTTGTCGAGGGCGATCGCTTGCACTTTTTGGCCGCTTGGGGGGATGGGGAGTATCTCCCCAACGATACTGTTGATACCGAGGGAACGACTTGCGCGATCGCTCTTCAGGAGGGTGTCTACTATTGCGATCGCGATGTGGTGGCTTACTTCCCCCAAAATCCCAGACTGGCATTCATGGGAGTGGAGAGCTACATGGGTATTGCCCTCCAGGATCGCCAAGGTCGCAAGATCGGCACCCTTTGTCTCTTTTCCCGTCAGCCCCTGCTTGACCCAGAGCGATCGGAACAAATCATGCGGGTGTTTGGTGCCCGTGCTTCTGCTGAACTGGAGCGTCAGCGAGCGCAAAGTGCCTTAGAGCAATTTAATCAAGAACTGGAACAGCGAGTGGAAGCACAAACCCAAGAAATCGTACGCTCCGAAAAAGATTTACGCACTATCTTTAATAATGTTTATGATGGCATTTTTATTCTGGATTTGGATGGTAGCATTCTCGATATCAATAATCGGGTATTGGAACTCTTCAAGGCAACGCGGGGGCAAATTTTGGCAACCACGATTGCTGATTTATCCGCACCAAGCGCTCCCCTCCACAATCTGCCAAAACTACTCAAACAAGCCAATGCTGGCGCAAAATTGCAATTTGAATGGAAATCTCAACGATTGGACAATTCTACCTTTGATTCCGAAGTTTGTCTGCGCAAAGTCACTTTGGGCAACCGCTCGGCGATCGTTGCTGGGGTGCGGGATATTAGCGATCGCAAGCAAGCAGAAAATGCCCTTCAATTGAGCGAGGCTCGTGCTAGAGCAACGTTTAGCCAAGCCTCTATTGGTATTGCAGAAAGCAATATGTATACAGGGCAATTGATTCAAATTAATGATTATTTTTGTAAGATGTTAGGCTACTCTCCTGAAGAATTGCTTGCCATGAGCGTAGCAGATATTACGCATCCTGAAGATATGTCAGAGTCCCAACACTTAATTCGAGGACTGGCCAACGGAAAAATTAAAAACTTTGTTACTGAAAAGCGATATGTTCGTAAAGATGGCTCGATCTTATTTTCTTTAACCTCCGTAACCCTCGTTCATATGCCAGATGGCAAATCTAACACTTGTTTAGCTATGTTGCAAGATATTGGCGATCGCAAGCAAACAGAAGTGAAACTCCAACAAACGAATCAAGAACTGGCCCGAGCAACTCGTTTGAAAGACGAGTTTTTAGCCAATATGAGTCACGAATTACGAACACCTCTCAATGCCATTTTGGGAATGACCGAGGGACTGCAAGAGGGAGTTTTCGAGCCGATGAATGCCATGCAATTGAAAGCGCTCAAGACGATCGAACGGAGTGGGTTTCACTTACTAGAACTGATCAATGATATTCTCGACTTGGCAAAGATCGAATCGGGGCAAGTCGATCTAGAATACTCCTCTGTTGCCATAGAGTATCTGTGCCAATCGAGTTTGGTCTTTGTCAAGCAACAGTCCCAGAAAAAAGGTCTCCAACTCCATCTGAAGGTTCCCCCTAACTTACCCGATATTACTGTTGACGAACGGCGGATGCGTCAGGTGCTGATCAACTTACTCAACAACGCTGTCAAATTTACCCCAAAAGGAGGACAAATCGTTCTCGAAGTCGCCCCCTTGCTCCTAGATAAAACCAGTGAAAACTATCTGCGTTTTACGGTTACAGATACAGGTATCGGTATCTCCCCAGACAATTTGCCAAAATTGTTTCAGCCCTTTATCCAGATTGATAGTTCCCTCAATCGACAGTATGAAGGAACGGGCCTCGGTTTGGCTTTGGTCAAACAGATTGTGGAACTCCACAAGGGATGGATAACTGTAACGAGTGAGGTTGGGGTGGGCAGTTGTTTTGCGATCAAGCTGCCTTATGCTATCTCTGAACCCAGTTTTTCCCCCTTATTAAAAGCGAACTCTGAGTTGAATGGGAGCGCTCCAGTACAACCGGTACAGTCGGCGATTTCTCCCCTGATCCTTTTAGCAGAAGACAACGAAGCCAATATCATCACGGTGTCCAACTATCTACGAGCCAAAGGGTATCGCCTGAAGGTGGCTAAAAACGGTCAAGCTGCGATTGATATGGCTCAGAAGGAATCTCCCGATCTGATTCTCATGGATATTCAAATGCCCCATGTGGATGGGTTAACGGCGATCGAGCACATTCGCCAAGATCCAGATATGGTTCAAGTCCCCATCATCGCACTGACAGCACTCACCATGGAGGGCGATCGAGAGCGCTGTTTGGCCGCAGGGGCAGATCTGTACTACAGCAAGCCAATTAGACTCAAAGAGTTAGTTTTATCCATTCAAAAATTGTTATAACCCTCTGCTGTCACTCGTGGAAAACCTTTGCCTTGACTGAATTGTAGCATTCTTGCAGGATTGGCGATCGCGACAGTCATTATTTTTGGGCTTTGATTGGACTCGATGAGGAGCAGGAGTACAATACCGAACCCCCAAAGCCCATGTATCACAATCCTATTCCCTAGCGCAAACCGCTATAATCGTTCCCAGAGCCAGACGGCTAACTTTTAACCCCGTATTGCCCAATGTGTAATACATAGATTCTGTTTCTCCTAAAGTAAACTTGATTACTGACTATTACGACGATTCATCATTTTTTGCGATCGCCCATTCCCGAGCAAAACAACCTCCCAGCCCAATTCAATTGATCGATGCTTGAGAGCGAATGCGATCGGGTGTAGTCCCTGTCCACGAGTGGAATGCACGGAAGAATGAGTTAGGATCTTCGTAGCCTAATAAAAGCGAAATCTGCGTGTAAGGTAGCTCAGACTTAGTGATGTAATACCGAGCAAGTTCCTCACGCACCTTAGTCAGAATGAGCTTAAAACTGGTGCCTTCGTTGCCCAACCGTCGTTGAACTGTCATCCTTGTGATTACAGAAAGGCTCGTTCTACCTTTTCTGTGTTATTTATTCCCATTCCATCCACGAGAAAAATTAAGCATTTTTTCTCACCAAGCCGTTGTCGATTATTTGCTGGAAAAAATCATTCATTGACTCGGCCAATGGGCGATAGCTGATGCCGAGTTCTCTAATCCCTTTGCTGTTATCAGCTTTCCAGGGTAAATTGATATTCCGAGCCCAGTTCGCAACCCACCATTGCTTCTGCGTAAGATCCCTCATCAAGAAGGTCAGCTTTGAAATATTTGATTTCACCAGAGCTTGCTGCGGCGATCGCATTGAGATACTGCAATTTTTCTGGATTGTTCGGATCGCGCACGGGGGCATGAACGGTCAGTCCTTCCTCCAGTAGTTTTTTAACTAGCACTCCAGCAACATAACCGGTGGCACCCGTTACCATTACGGGGGCAGAGCGCTCAATCGTTGTCATAGTCAAGCTCCTGTCTCGATCGTGGTTTGCTTGTTACAACCCATGATAGGAGATGCGAAAGGTCAAGGCACTAGCAGAGTGCGCTTATCTATATGCAAAGGGTGCCAATTGGTATGCAGGCGATCGCACCATTTTTGCTCAATACAGCGCTTTGCGCTGTAACGGAGTACAGTATCATTGAGATCAGTCATTGCGAATGGAACGAAGTGGAATGAAGCAATCGCAAAATCCCCCAATCTTGGCGATTGCTTCCCTGCGGTCGCAATGACAACTCACATCTACGATCAACAATGCACCTCATAGCAGCGCGAAGCGCTGTATCAATTCCCAATTGCAGCACTAAGCATTGTCATCAATCGTAGCTATCAAAAAGAATACTCAAGAGGGCGATCGGTAATATAAGCATGTGAACTTTTATCTGGCTAACTCTTCGAGACAGGATAAGATGGTCTCATAGAAGGCACATTCTTTTAACGATAATAACGATTTGCCCCCCTCTTTTAAAGAGTGTTCAATAAATGAAAAGACGAGATATACTGCGCTGGGGAACATCAGCCGCGTTGGGGTGGAGTGCAACTTCTGCACTAACAGCCTGTCGTCGTTTTTCTCCATCTTCTTCTATTCCATTATCCATAGAAGAAACTCGCGGTTTGGAATCGCCAAGTGTGATAGGAACAGATGCCTATCATTTTCTTAAAGATGTAGGCCAAGGATTTTCCGGCACGACAGTGCGATTAATTACTGAAGATTCCCCAGGCGCTAATGTGGCTTGGGAATTTGTACAAGAAGAATTTATTCCCCTAACAGGAATTGACGTGCAATGGGATAGGTTCCCCCTCGATCGCGTGTTTGGGCGTATCGAGCAAGACATCGCCAGAGAAGCCGGAACCTATGACATCATGTACTGGGATCAGGCTTGGATCGGTCGTTTTCTTGAAGTCGGAGTAAATCCTAAAGAATTACTAGAAAACAGCGACCTGCAATATCCCAACTACAATTTTGAGGATTTCCTCTCCCCGTTAGTTGCCAATATTGCCTCCTATCAAGGACAGTTGGCTGCCATCCCCTATGATATTCCGATCTTGATTTTGTTCTACCGCCCAGATATTTTGGAGGAATTAGGATTATCGATCCCCATGACCATGGAAGACTACTTGGAGACCATGCAAGTCATTACTGAAGCCAAAGCCCCTCAAATCTATGGAACGGTAGAACAGTGGAAAGTGGGGCACTATAGCTTACATGCTAATATGACCGCTTGGTTGTGGGCCCATGGTGGGTCGATTTATCATGCCGATGGCACACCAGCCATTAATGACGACCGGGCGATCGCCGCAATGGAATACCTCCTCGCCCAACGACAATATGCCCCCCCCGAAGCCATAACCTGGGATTGGAGCGGACAAGCCAATGCTTTTCGTCAAGGTCGCGCAGGTGTCGCAATTGGGTGGGGGGAATTTTTTCCCTGGTTTGAAGAATCGGCTAACTCCCAAATATCCGGAAAAGTGGCAGTCGCTCCTTGTCCTCAAGCCATTGCCCTGCGTCCAGAGAGCGAATGCGGTTTCGGCGAAGTTCCAGGTGTGAGCCGTCAAGGGGGCAGTAGTCTGGCGCTCTCTCGTTACAGCAAAAATCGAGATGCAGCCTGGGTCTTTTTGCAATGGCTCACCAGCGCAGACACCATGACTCGGGCAGCCCTATTGAGCAAAACCAATAGCGTTCGCCGCAGCACCTACAGCGATCCTCGCTTGAAAATAGGGTTTGGAGCCAATCCCCAAGTTGCCAATTATTTTGAGGTCACCTTAGATGCCATTGAAAATCGCATGGGAACGGAACCCCACCATTCCAATTGGATTGAAGTGGGCTTCGATCGCTTCCCCATGGAACTGGGAAAATTAATGACCAACCAACAAAGCATCCGAACCACCCTAAACAACATGGCGCAAGCTGCTGCCCGAGCAACAGAAACCCTCTAACTCAAAACTATGAAAGCGATTCCTGGGAATATTCGCTCACGAATTGAGCGTTTCTTCAATCATTACAGCTTGCGCCATCAACTGTTAGGGGTATTTTGCTTCATTGCTCTGACTCCCCTGGCGGGATTTGCTTGGTGGAATTACCAGACTACGCGGACAGCTTTGATTCAATCGGCCAATCAATCCCTGAATGCAGCCGCGTCCCAAACGGCGGCAACTCTTGATGCCTTCGTTCGCATCAATTTGACGGTTATTGTTACTGAAGCGCAACAAGAAATCCTTGCCACCTATTTACAAGCTGCACCCAATGCTTCTCCCTCGGTTAGAGAGCAGGCACTCAACACTCTAAAGACCTCGATCGCCAAAGATACAGTCTTTTTAGTTTCCTCCGCTCTTCTGAATACCAATGGACAAAATCTCCTGGATACCCGCACCCCTCAAAGGATATGGGACGAGTCGAATCGGGACTATTTCCAAATTGCCCTAGAAACGGGAGAGCCTTTTGTCTCCAATGTAGAATTTTCTGAGGTTGACGGTCAGCCTTACTTATATTTCAGCCAATCGATCCGCGATCGCCAAACGGGGGAAGTGGTTGGCATATTACGCAGTCAGTACCATGCCGCCAAACTCCAAAACCTCATCCTAGAAAATAATAATTTAGCCGGTTCTTTGTCTTTTCCTATTCTGCTCGACGATCGCAATTTGCGCTTGGGTCAAGGCTATCAAGATGGGGGGAGCCAGCTTGAAGAGCTTCTATTTCAATTTCTCGCTCCTCCTCAACCCGAAACCCTTGATGAATTACAGCAAACCTATCGCTTGCCGGCTTCTCTCCCTGCCGATAGAGCCACTCAACTGACAGAATTTGACAAATTTGCTGCCAATTTTAACCCCGATCGCCCCTACTTCACGACCATTGTGTCCCAAGAGCAGAATATAGAATATGCGGGTGCGATTCACCTGAGCCAAAGCCAACCGTGGAAAGTTGCTTATTTGCGCCCAAAATCTGTTTTTCTCCAACCCATTAATATTCAAACGCGCAATAACCTCCTCCTCACTTTAGGGACGACCCTTGTTGCTATTAGCGTGGGATTTGGCATGGCTAATGTGATTTCTTCTCCCATTCAACGCTTGACGGCGATCGCCAAGCAAATCGCCGAAGGTAATTTAAGTGAGGGTGTAGACATTGTGGCCGATGGGCACTCAGATGGAGTTTTACCCACCCAATGGGGTAATGAACTCGGAGAGCTTGCCAATTCCTTCAGTTATATGGCAACCCAACTGAAATCCTCATTTCAACAGTTGCAAGATTATTCGCAAAATCTCGAACAAAAAGTGGAGACACGAACCCAAGAGCTATCCGAGTCCCAACAGTTGCTCAATTTAGTTATGAATAATATCCCCCAATCTATTTTCTGGAAAAATCGCGAGAATGTGTACTTGGGATGCAATCGCAGTTTCGCCCAAGTTGCCCGCATGAAGCCGGAAGAGATTGTTGGTAAAACCGACTATGATATGCCTTGGTCTCGCGAAGAAGCAGATTTGTACATTGAGTACGATCTCAAAGTGATGAATGCTGGGGAACCAGAATTAGGGATTGTCGAACCGATTACCAAAGGCAATGGAACAATGAGTTGGCTTGAAACTAGCAAAGTTCCCCTCTACAATACTGAAGGCGTAGTCATGGGAATTATTGGTATTCTTCAAGATATTACCCCCTACAAAGAAGCAGAAGCAGCAGCCCAACAAGCCAACCAAGCTAAAAGCGAGTTTTTAGCCAATATGAGCCACGAATTGAGAACGCCCCTCAACGGCATTCTCGGCTACGCACAAATTTTAGGACGATCTAAAACCCTCGCCGAAGCGGATCGCAAAGGGGTAACGATCATTCATCAATGTGGTTCTCACTTACTAACATTGATTAACGATGTCTTAGATTTGTCCAAAATCGAAGCTCGTAAACTGGAGTTGAATCCCATTCCTGTTTATTTTCCCTCTCTTTTACAAAGTGTGGTGGAAATGTGCAAAATTAAAGCCCAACAAAAAGGAATTGATTTCATTTACAGCGCTTTGCGCTGCTATGAGGGACAGTATTGAATCCTTAAAGCCATATACCACAACCCTATTCCCTATTCCCTATTACCTATTCCCTAGCGCAAAGCGCTATATCAGCCCAGCTCTCGCCTGCCGGAAGGAGTAGAAGTGGATGAAAAACGCCTACGACAGGTGTTAATCAACCTTTTGGGCAATGCCATTAAATTTACGAATAGCGGTTCCGTGAGGCTGCGGGTAGATGTGATTTCCGAGTCGGAAACCAGTGCAACCGTATTTTTTCAAGCGATCGATACTGGGGTGGGTATTGCCCAAGCCGATCTAGCCAAACTCTTTGAAGCCTTTGAACAGGTTGGCGATCGCCAAAAACAATCTGAAGGAACCGGGTTAGGATTGGCTATCTCCAAGCAAATTGTTGGGTTAATGGGTAGTACGATTGAAGTCACTAGCCAATTGGGTCGAGGAAGCGAATTTTCCTTTTCCGTTAACTTGCCCCTCGCTGTCGATTGGGCAACACGACAGATCGGTTTAGAGGGGCGCGATAATGCTCCGCATCGCTGGCGCGATCGCATTATCGGTTACGAGGGAGATCGGCGTACAATTCTCGTCGTGGACGATCGCTGGGAAAACCGCACTGTTGTCTCCAACTTACTCACTCCCCTCGACTTCACAATCATTGAAGCAGAAAACGGCCGCGAAGGCTTAGAAAAATTACGGGAGAACTCACCCGATTTAGCGATCGCCGACCTCTTTATGCCTGTGATGGATGGTTTTGATTTCCTCAAGCATATCCGGAGTTCCAAAGACTTGCAACATCACAAAATTATCGTCTCTTCCGCATCCGTGAGTGAAAAGGAGCAATATCGAGCAATGGATGCAGGGGGCGATTGCTTCCTCAACAAACCCGTCGATTTTCAAGAATTGTTGGCAGCAGTCTCGGAATGCTTGGATTTACAATGGATTTATGAAGATCGAGAGGATACGGAGGCGCTTTCGGAATCAACCGCTACCCCAATGGTTCTGCCAGCACCTGAGATCCTCAGCAACTTATTAGATTTGGCACAGCAAGATCGGATTCGAGAGCTGTCTGAATCCCTAGAAAAACTTACCTGTCATGATTCAATGTATATCCCATTTAGTCAACCCTTACTCGACCTAGCCAACCAATTTGCCACAGAGGAAATCGAAGATATCCTGCAACAATATCTAACCGAAGGAGGATATCATGCAGAATAAAGCTGACCATCAACCAGAAATTTTAGCTGTTGATGATACGCCAGCCAATTTGCGAGTGGTAGCGGACACCTTATCTCCTGCCGGTTATATTGTTGCTGCTGTAACCAGTGGTGAGCGCGCTCTCAAGCGCTTGCAAACCTATGTTCCCGATCTGATTCTCCTCGATATTCAAATGCCAGGCATGGATGGCTTTGAAACCTGTCGGCAAATTAAGGACAACCCCAATACTGCCAGTATTCCCATCATTTTTATTACGGCTCTATCAGACGACAAGAGTATTATCAAAGGATTTGACTTGGGAGCCGTCGATTACATTACCAAACCGTTTCGCGAGGCGGAAATGCTAGCACGGGTGAAGACGCACTTACAGTTGGGAAAGTTGAGGGCAAACTTAGAAAAGCAAGTGGAGCAGCGCACGACTGATTTGACTCAAGCGATAGAGAAATTGCGATCGTCGCAAATGCAATTGGTTCAACAGGAAAAAATGGCAGGATTAGGTAATCTTGTAGCGGGAGTCGCTCATGAAATCAACAATCCGTTGAGTTTCATTACTGGTAATATCACGATGCTTAAAGACACTCTTGTCGATCTGTTGGCAATTATCCAAGCCTATCGCCAAGAATATCCCGAACCTAGCCCTGACTTAGCAGAAGAGATTGAAAATGCAGATCTCGACTTTTTGCTCGAAGATATTCCCAAAATTCTTGTTTCTATGCAACAAGGAGTGAAACGCATTGCTAATATTAGCACATCTTTGCGAACCTTTTCCCGTGCAGATACAGATATCAAAACTGAGTTTAATGTGCACGAGGGTCTTGACAGTACTTTATTAATCTTAAAATACCGCCTTAAAGCGAATGAGCAACGTCCCGCCATTAAAATCGTAAAAAATTATGGTGATATTCCCGAACTGAAATGCTATCCGGGACAGCTCAATCAAGTCTTTATGAATATCTTAGCAAATGCGATCGATACTCTGGATGAAAAGAGCAAAAACAAGTCTTTTGAAGAGATAGAAAAAGACCCTAATTATATTACTGTTACGACTGATTTGAGCGAAAAAAAGCAGGATGTTGTGGTCAGAATTATCGATAATGGCATGGGAATGCCAGAATCTGTAAAGGCGAAAATATTTGAGCAGGGATTTACCACTAAGAAAGTCGGCAAAGGAACAGGTTTGGGCATGGCAATCGCCTGTGAAATTCTGACCAAAAAGCATTGTGGAAAAATCACCTGTTCTTCACAATTGGGACAAGGAACTGAATTTGTGATTTCTCTTCCTTTGGGGTAAAGTCCTTCGCCTTGAAGTCGCCTTAGAGAGCTTCGCCACCCAGAAATCGAATTAACTTACAGCGCAAAGCGCTGTAACGGAGTACAGTCTCATTGAGATCAGTCATTGCGAAGGTCACGCAAGTGGAATGAAGCAATCGCAAAATCCCCCAATCTTGGCGATTGCTTCCCTGCGGTCGCAATGACCACTCACATCTACGATCGACAATGTACCTCATAGCAGCGCGAAGCGCTATCTTTTTCTCATGCATCAAATTAGCTTAGATAGTCCACTCCCTCCCGATCCAGTTGCCTTGTGTCCCCTTGATCCGGAAAAATAGAGGATAACCCAATCAAGGCTCACTAGGGATTATGGCTGTAGACTATTCAGACTATTCAGAAATTGATGTCGCTGACTATATCGAACATTCCCTGTTGCACCCCACAGCAACACCGGAACAAGTACAGCAGTGGTGCGAACAAGCCATGGCTATGAATTTTCCTACGGTGTGCGTGCCTCCCGTTTACGTGCGGCAAACGGCAGATATCTTACAAGGAAAATCGACTAAAGTGTGTACGGTGATTGGCTTTCCCACGGGTGCGACGACACCAGGGGTAAAGCTCTACGAAGCCCAAGAAGCGGTTGAACATGGAGCAGTAGAGTTAGATGTGGTGATTAATATCGGCTTACTGAAGGCGGGAAAAAGCGAAGCCGTGCATCGGGAAATGGCGGAAATTTGTGAAGAAACGGGGCAAACGGTGAAAGCAATTTTAGAAATGACGGTGTTGACGGAAGCGGAAAAACGATTAGCGGCAGAGCTTTGTTTAGATGCGGGGGTGGCGTTCCTGAAAACGAGTACGGGTTGGCAAGGAGGCGCGACGGTGGAAGATGTAAAGTTATTGAAGTCTATCAGCCGAGGAAATGTGGGGATTAAAGCTTCTGGTGGCATTCGCAATTTAGAGCAAGCTTATGCCTTAATTGATGCAGGTGCAACGCGGTTGGGGACTTCACGGGGGATGATGTTAATGGAAGAGCGCGATATGGCGCTTCGCCCTGGTAATAGGTGATCGATATTGGTAATCCCTCTTCTGTGACTTTTCACTTTTTGGGAAAGTGACAGAAGAGAGAGCTTTAGAGGATAAAGTTTAGGTTGGGTTTCACGATCGTGAAACCCAACCTACGCTCTGGAAAAGCTAGTATTAGTTATCCTCCCAAAATATCTTGTTACCATACACCAAAGAGTTTCGTTTATCCCTCAGTTTCTGCTCTTCAATAATTACTTCTTCAATTTCCTTTACTACTTCCTCAGAAACGCCCATCAGATCTGCCATTTTCCGAATGGCTTGTTTTTCCGCTTCTGGATATTCTTTATCTGCACTACAGGCTTTTATTGCCCAATAAATTGTGCCTTTTTTCCCGTTTTCTACTATCGGACTGCGTGCCAGAACATCAGCAATATCTTCATCACCATTATAGGATTCCACTTCTTCAATTATTGAAGTGGGCATTTCCCGAGAAGCTGCAAAGCCCAGTACCCATTCACGCTCTTCTTTGCTAATTACGCTATCTCCTTTAGTGCAAAGCAAAATCGCCTTTAAAAAATCCACGGCATCGCCCAGATTTATATAAGTATTATAAGACCATCCCCATTGTTCTTTATTAGACCAACGCGAAGCTCTTAACGTATTTTCTTTATCCAACTTCTTTCTCTCCTTGACAAATTGTCTCGATCACCTTATCACATCTAACTTAAAGGGTCAATAATGGTATTGCTATAAAATAGTGGAGGAAAATCTTAATGCTAAATTCACCAAATTTACACGAAGTTTTACTCTGGGTGATTAAAGATATTCATAGCAAGGGTTGGTCTACTGGTACGGCAGGGAACTTTAGTGCAGTCCTCCAGAGAGAACCTCTGACTTTGCTGATGACTCCTAGCGGGATAGATAAGGGCTTGGTGCGATCGCAGGATTTAGTTGAAATCAACGAAGCTGGAGCAGTTGTCAAAGGGACGGGGAAACCTTCATCAGAGACTTTACTGCACCTCACAATTGTCAGGGAGACAGGAATGGGAGCTATTATACACACCCATTCAGTCTTTAATACTATTTTGTCACAACACTTTTTGCGTGAAGGGAAACTAATCTTAACGGGTTACGAAATGCTCAAGGGTTTAGAGGGGATTCTTACTCATGAGACGATTGTTAATATCCCCATCTGGCCAAACTCTCAAGATATGCAACAATTGAGCCAAATAGTTGGCTCTCACCTCCAACTTAATTCTCACTATGGAAATGAGGGAACGTCTTTTCCTCGTACTTATGGATTTCTCTTAGCAGGCCACGGGCTGTATACTTGGGGAGAAACTCTGTTTCAGGCTCGACGACATCTGGAAATTTTAGAATTTTTGTTCGAGGTGACTTACCGCCAACTTGTCTTAGCGGATTGATTGGGCAACGGGAGGAAAATTGCAGCTAGTAATACTTCCAAGGGCGATCGCTGTTGTTTCAACCAATGATTTGGAAATACTATATGGTAGAAAAAACTAGAGATAATGTTAGGGCGTTGCTGTTAGATATTGAGGGAACGACAACACCTATAAATTTTGTTTTTGAGGTTTTATTTCCCTTTGCAAGAGATAACGCCGAAGTTTTTCTCAAAGAACGCGGTGGCGAACCTGAGGTGCAAGATGACCTCAATCTGCTACGTCAGGAATATGAAATCGATCGCGCAAAAGGAGATGCTATACTGGAGTGGACTGGTACTGATGCTATTGCTGCGGTTCCTTATATTCATTACCTAATTGCTACAGATCGTAAGTCTACTGCTCTCAAGTCTCTTCAGGGGAAAATCTGGGAGCAGGGATATAGAAATGGAACCCTTAGAGCGCAGCTTTTCCCAGATGTAAAACCCGCTTTTGAACGTTGGTTGGCTGCTGGCAAAAAACTCTATATTTTCTCGTCGGGGAGTGTACAGGCACAACAATTGCTATTTCGTTATTCAGAGATCGGAAATTTAACGCCTTTTTTAAGCGGATATTTTGATACTCGAACTGGATCGAAACTGGAATCTCAAAGCTATAAAAAGATTGCCGAAATCATTGAAATCGCTCCAAGGGAAATTCTATTTATTTCTGATGTTGTCTCTGAATTACAAGCGGCTAGAGCTAGCGGTATGAAGTCTAGGTTCTCTTCAAGACCTGGCAATTATAGTACCGATCCTCAAGGATTTACTTTAATTCAAACTTTTGAGGGCATCTAATACCATTTTTAATTTTAATTGATATTATGAGCAAAACCTATAAGGCAACGGGCATTAATTTGAAGGGAATGCCGATGGGAGAATCTGACCGGTTATTGACGGTGTTAACCCCGGAAGTTGGATTGATTCGGGCGATCGCCCCCGGAGCGAGAAAAGCTAAGTCCAGTTTAGGGGGACGCAGTGGGTTATTTGTGGTGAATGAATTGTTGGTGGTGAAGGGGCGATCGCTCGATAAAATCATTCAAGCGCAAACGATTCAATCCTATCCGGGATTAAGTCGAGATTTACTCAAACTGACTGCAAGTCAATACTTGGCAGAATTAGTCCTCTGCCAAGCCCTCACAGATCGCTCCCAAACAGACCTCTATGACCTACTGTTGCTCCATCTCGATCGCCTGGAAACCAGCGACCTCAACCTCACCTTACCTCGCTTAATTCAAGGTATCTTTCACCTGCTGGCCCTAGCGGGAATTGCGCCACAAGTGCAAAATTGTTGTAGAACGGGACAGGCGATCGCGCCCAATTTCAACGATCCCCAGTGGAAAATTCAATTTAACCTCGCCTCTGGTGGCATTGTGAGTGAGGAAAAAGAGCGACAAGTCTTTCAGGTTCAAGAATCTGGAGCCAGCTATCAGGTACAACGTTCACCTCGGAAATCGCCCCAACCTCCAGCATTTTCCCTCAACGCCAGTCAATTATGGATACTTCAGCATCTAGCGGGGCCAGAACTCCCTAAACTAGAACAAGGAACAGACCATCTCTGGCCTTCCCTAGAAAACCTCCTGCGTGCCTATGCTCAATATCACTTCGATCGACCGATACGAGCTGCAACCCTCATGGAGCCTTGCCTTGCCAAGTTGCCAAAAGATCCCTGAAGTTTAAATCCTATGTCCCTATCCAAAACCGATGGAGAAATAACCCCTAAAACCCCTAAACCTAATCTTCCTCCACCCTCTCCTAGTCTGGGTGCAGTCCTCAAAAACCGCAATTTTCTCACCCTGTGGAGCGGTCAAGTTTTTTCCCAGTTAGCCGATAAAATCTATCTAGTTTTAACGATCGCCATTATTACTAGCGAGTTTCAACAACAGGAGCAAACCATTAGCGGTTGGGTATCAGCGATCATGATTGCTTTTACGATTCCCGCTGTCTTATTTGGCTCCTTAGCCGGGGTATTTGTGGATCGCTGGCCGAAAAAATCGGTCTTGGTTCTCACCAACTTACTCCGAGGAGCCTTTGTGCTGACGATTCCTCTGTTCTTAAGTCTATCTGCGGGAATTGACTTGGCGATCGATATTCCCCTCGGTTTTGCGTTGCTCTTAGGGATCACCTTTGCTGTCTCTACTCTCACCCAATTCTTTGCTCCTGCCGAACAAGCCATTATTCCCCTAATTGTCAAGCGCCATTTGCTCTTGCCAGCCAATTCCCTCTACACTTCTACCATGATGGCCTCGGTGATCCTGGGATTTGCTCTTGGCGACCCACTTCTGAACCTAGCAAGTCACCTGATTAGCCCGATTTTAGGTAATGGCGACTTGGGTAAAGAAGTTCTAGTGGGAGGTGCTTATGTGTTGGCGGGTGTGATTTTGTTGGTGGTGAATACTCAAGAAAATACTTATCCCCCAGACCACGAACACCCCCATGTTTTGCAAGATCTGCGCGATGGATTACAGTTTTTGCGCGATCGCCATCGGGTTCGCAATGCAATTTTACAACTGATTATTCTCTCCTGTATTTTTGCCGCCTTAGCCGTTTTAGCCGTTCGCATTGCCGAAATTATTCCCACTCTTGAACCCTCCCAATTTGGCCTATTATTAGCCGTTGGCGGAATCGGTTTGGGCATCAGTTCGGCTGTCGTGGGAGAATTCGGCCATCGTTGGGGATCGAATGCTCAACTGAGTTTAATCGGATCGATGGGGATGGCAGGATCGCTGCTCGGTTTGTCGTTTACGGTTCAATACTTGGGATGGTCTCTGTTTTGGATTAGTTTGTTAGGTTCCTCAGCCGCCTTTATTGGCATTCCCATGCAAACGACGATTCAATCGCAAACACCGGAAGAGATGCGGGGGAAGGTGTTCGGCTTGCAAAATAATGCTATTAATATCGCCTTGAGTTTTCCTCTGGCTTTGGTGAGCGTGGCGGAAGCTGGATGGGGAATTCAAGTGGTTTTAGCTGGTTTAGCCCTCTTAGTCTTCGCAGGGGGAGTCTCAACCTGGTATATTTCCCGTACAGGAGATCGGGATCGATCGTCATTGTCTCCAACCCGATAATGCTGGGCATCGCTGGCGCAATACAGCAGTTTTCTTTGCTATGCAGTAGATCTCGATCCCCCCATCTCCCTATCCCCTTCTTGGCAATTGAATGCATATCGCTTGGCTTGGTAAAAAATCTCCGTTCTGTGGTAACGTCACTTATTCCCGTGAGGTGACGAATGCGTTGCTCGATCGCGGACATCAGGTGAGTTTTTTTCATTTTGCCTCGGAGGATGGGGTCGCAGAACTGCCAGCGAATGGCGCTCAAGCCTCTTCGGAAGGCTGGCCGGATTGTCCAGAAGTACCGATTCCTTGTTTGTATAAATCAACAATTTATACGATTCCGACGTTGAGTTCGTCTAAGGTTTTAGCGCGATCGCTCCATTCTTTGCAACCGGATCTGGTTCATGCGTCTTTAACCTTGTCTCCTCTGGATTTTTTGCTGCCGGAAATTTGCCAAGATTTGCATTTACCTTTGGTGGCGACATTTCATCCAGCATTTGACCGCAAATTACGCAATTTTTCTTCGGGAACGCAACAACTCACCTATCAACTTTATGCCCCTTGTTTGGCAAATTATGATAAAACTATTGTCTTTTCCCAGATGCAGCGCGAGATTCTGATTAAACTGGGGGTTCCGGAATACAAAGTGGTGGTGATTCCCAATGGGGTGGATGCCCTGAAATATTCCCCTGGCCCTTCTTCGATTAAGCAGCAATTGCAGGCAGAACGGTTATTTTTGTATCAAGGACGCATTGCCATTGAGAAAAATGTGGAGTCGCTGCTGAAGGCTTGGAGAATGGCGGATTTGGGGCCGGGGTGTAAGTTGGCGATCGTCGGGACTGGCCCCCTGCAAACTGCCCTCAGAGCTTCCTATGGAGCAGAACAGGGGATTGTTTGGTTGGGCTTTATTGGGGATGAGCAGCGTCGAATCGAGATTTTACGGGGAACAGATGTGTTTCTTTTACCCTCTTTTGTTGAGGGATTGTCTCTCTCTCTGTTGGAGTCCATGGCTTGCGGAACGGCTTGTCTGGCAACGGATGTGGGAGCTGATGGTGAGGTTTTGGAAAAGGGTGCAGGGGTGATTTTGAATGCGAATCGCGTAACGACTGAGTTACAAACCCTCTTGCCTTTGTTTCGGGATCATCCCGAATTAAGTATTATGCTGGGACAAAAAGCGCGTCAACGAGTATTAGAACGCTATACGCTTAATCGTAATATTTCTCAGGTGGAACAGCTTTATGATGAGGTCATTGAACAGAGTAACGATGCTTCTTACCGGAGCTTGGTTAATTAAGGGGACTCGAGAGTATCCGGATCGATATTCAACTGTCGGAGTTTTTCGCGTAATTGTTGTAAATTAGATTCTGCGCGATCGGCTCTTTCTCGCTCCAATTCCTTTTCCTGACGTTCGCGATCGCGATCTAATTCAGCAATATCAGCTCTTTCCTGTTGGCGATCGGCTCTTTCCTGCTCCTGCACTGCCACTTCTTCCGGCAACAATACCAAATTACCCTCAGCATCATAAAAGCGCAACCAAGAAGCATTTTCTTTCATCAACTCCCCATTCCAGGTGCCCAACCATAATCCTAAACTCTCACACCACAGCCATCCGCGATCGTTTGGCGCTATTTCATCATACTTGCGCGTTCCACTTAAATTCCATCCTTGTAATGACTCAGAGTCAAAGGGATCGTAGATAAAATAATCGTTAGTTTTCCAGACTTTTTCATACAACTCTTTCTTCTCATTCCGGTCAACTTCTGCCGTGGAAGGGGACATCAATTCCACAATCACATCAGGATAACGTCCTTGCTCTTCCCACAAAATCCAACTGCGGCGCTCAAGGGTTCCATCTACATCTAAAACCACAAAAAAATCAGGGCCGCGAAAATCCTGGTTTCGCACTTGTGCGCTACTGTAGTAGACGAACATATTCCCACCCGTGTAATAATCATTGCGTCCTTGATAGGCCTGATGCAAGGACGCAATCAGGACATTCATAGCGATGCGATGGCGATTACTTTCCAAGGGTACTCCGTCGTCGTAAGGTAAATCAGTTGGCGGAAGGGGAATGACTTCTTGCTCTTGTGGTTCAGTCTGAGGTAATTTTTCGTCAATAAGTTCGACTGACATGGCTCTTTCCCTCAACACTCGGTTATCACAGTATAACTGAATCGGTTAGTTACTCGACAAGTTGCTCTAAGCCCCTTGCCTCCCAAGGATCGATTGATGCAAACCTTTAAGAATTTGATCTAAGATTCTTGTATTGTTAAGGGTGCAGATTCCCATGCCACAATTAATTGTTATTGCTGGGCCCAACGGGGCTGGAAAATCGACCAGTGCGCCGATCTTGTTACCAGGAGTTTTAAGCGTTAACGAATATGTTAATGCTGATGCGATCGCCCAAGGTCTATCGGGGTTTAATCCAGAACAAATAGCATTTCGCGCTGGCCGGATCATGCTCAAGCGGCTCCAAGAACTAGCCAATGAGCGGCTTGATTTTGCTTTTGAAACCACCTTAGCAACTCGTAGCTTTGCCCCTTGGATTACTTCCTTGAGGCTAACTGGATATCGATTTCATTTGATTTTTCTCTGGTTAGTCAATCCTGAATTAGCGATCGCTCGCGTTCAAGAACGAGTTCGCAGAGGAGGTCATCATGTACCGGAAGAAACCATTCGTCGTCGTTACCATGCAGGAGTCCGAAACTTTTTTCAATTATACCAAGCCATTGCGGATACTTGGCTTTTTTATGACAATTCCGATCCGAAAGAATCACCAATTATTGCGATGGGAGGAATCGAAATCGATGAGGTGATATATAATCAAGAAACATGGAATATTATCTTAAGAGGTGAATCATGAGTGAAACTAACGATAAGGATATTCCCGCTATTTTTGCTGAACATATCTTAATTGATCAAGGGATTCAAAAAGCCATTAATCGAGCAGTATGGGAACACAAACAACTGGGAAATCCAGTTGCAGCCTGGAAGGATGGAAAAGTGGTGTGGATTGCACCAGAAGACTTGGATATTGAGCTATTACCATAACAATGAACAATGAACAATGAACAATGAACAATGAACAATGGGTTTGGGACAAGTTTCTGAGTTAACGCGAGGGGGAAAGAAACCGGGTTTCTGCCACAGTTATGGACACCAATGCGAAGATACGCAAGAAACCCGGTTTCTGGATTTGAATTGTTATATCAAATCCGGTTAAACAGTTGTCATTGCGACCGCAGGGAAGCAATCGCTACAATTATCGAGACGATCGAGATTGCTTCACTCCACTGCGTTCCGTTCGCGCTTCGCGCAAGCTTCGCTAAACGCAATGACAAATCATAGCTGATGATTCGGATTTAATTGTTAATTGTTCATTGAACCAAAGCGATGGAAGGGATACAACCGGAAAATCACTTGACCGCGAATTTGTTGGCGGGAGACGACTTGACCGACATCTTGGTATTTATAATCGGGGTCGGTGACAATGGCGTAATATTCATCGGAGTTGAGGGTGATGGGGGGTTGGTTAAATGTGGGGGGTAACTCGATGGAACCCGTATCGAGGGGTTCATCATTGATAAACACTTCACCGGATCGGATTTCTAGGGTTTCCTGGGGTTCGGCAATAATGTATTTGATAACACTCAATTCTGGCATTTCAAAGAAAATGATATCCCCTCGATGGAACGGACGAAAACGATGGGTTAAGCGGTCAATAAATACGGTGTCTTGAGGGCGGAAAATTGGATCTAGTCCCACGTTAGTGATGCGTTGAGCAGAAAAGGTATCGATGCTTCTGGGCAACCAAACACTCATGAAGAACAATATCAACACTAAACCCCAATTTATTTGGTGTGGGGGCAGGGTATAGGCAGGGAGGGAGACTTCTTGGGCTAAATGTTCCCGCAGTGTGTCGTGATAAAAGCGAAACCGTCCCCCCGATTGTTTTAAGATGCCTGCTTGACTGGCTTGAGTGAGAAAGTGTGCATAATTCTCAGGCATGTTTCCCTGATGAAACAACACCCAACGCAGGGCAAAATGTTGGATTAAGGCAACACCACCCCCAGCCAAAAATCCGAGTATTATTCCCATTCCTGCCCCTTGAATCAAGGCAGTCAGCAGATCGACCTCCTGTCCCGTCGCCCAATTCGGTACAATAACCATGAGCGGGCAGAGGGGCATCGCTAACCCGATGGTAATCAGGGTTTTAATCCCCGTTTCCTTGATGCCTTCATTGGGGCGTTGCCTCACTTTTAAGTCGGCTCTCAGACCGACAATCAGCCCTCCAATCAGCCCGACAATCAGCCCAATAATCAGCCCTCCAATCAGCCCTCCAATCAGCCCGACAATCAGCGCCCACTTTAAACCCAGGCGTAATTCGCGCTTGATTCCCTGCCAAGATAAATCGAGGGCTTCTGTTAATTGAATGGAGGTGTGATCCAAAATCAGCCCGAAAATTAGCCCAACAATCAGCCCGATAATTAGCCCGAAAATTAGCCCGACAATCAGCCCGATAATTAGCCCGAAAATTAGCCCGACAATCAGCCCGATAATCAGGCGATAGTGTCGGTATTGCCGCGCATTTTCTAGCCAGGTGGGTTGCAAGGATTCAATTAAAAACTCCCGTTGATTAATCCCTTCTTTGCCCATACTCGCCGCTAACCAAGCCAGATAATGCCTCGGATCTTTATCTTTCTCCTTATAATCATCTAGTTGGGGCAGTTTTTTCGCCAAAAATGCATCAAAAAGCTGTTTTTGACAAGCCGCAATATCTTCCAGTGCATCCCCTGGCAACCGTTCCGGGTAACGGTAAGCAATGGGCATCAGATTCAAGAGCATGGGATTCTTGGCCAATTGCTTCCATTCTGGATGAGTCCCTAAGTCTTCCCAGAGATGGGAGGCTTTACGTTGGTCTAGATAATGCTGAATTTGCTCATCTGTTAATTGGCGCAATCTTACCGCTCGGTCAAGTTTGCGGAACCGCAGGCGACAGTTGGGTTCAGTTTCCGTCTCTGTAGTCGTGCTTTCATAATCTTTAACCCGGCAACAAATAACTAAGAATTTTTGCTGCTGCTGATAATTATCTTGTAACTGCTCAATGGCATGAATAGCTTTTTTCATCCTCTCTTGTCCTAGCTCATCCAAACCATCGAGCAAGGGCATAATCCGGTCTGTTGACAGCCACTGACGACAAAGTTCAGGCTTTAAGCCATACATCTCTGCCATCTGTTCTACCATCCAATCGAGGATTTTCTCCTCGCGCCAGGTGGACAGCTCAAAAATCACCGGGATGGGTTTCTCTGGGTTCTGGGCAGCCTTTTTTGCCAAGGTTTGGGCGACTCTGAGCAGTTTGGTGGTTTTGCCGCTTCCGGGTTCTCCTAAAATCAGTAACCGTTGACTCCGAGACGGTTGAGATGGAGTAACGGGTTGATCTAAGTCTATGGGAGAATCATCCCAATCCAGAGGAATATAACAGTCTTGATAGAGATTGCCTTTGAGTCGCTCTCTAATCTTTTCCTGATTTCCTTGAGCGAACTTTTGCCATAACTCCTCGCTACTGTTCTCTTTTTCGTTTAATAATTCTGGCCCGACAACAACAACAGCCGCAAATATCAACGCAGCAATAATCAGCATGATAGGCGGCACATCTTTGAGCAGGTCTTCTAAGGCAGGAAGTTGATTGACCAAATAGGGATACAAAACGAACGCTAGAGCGACAAAGGCCAAGCGCACATAGCGAGAGAGGCGACCCTTTGAGGACATTTCGATTCAAAGTTAACAATGGAGGGGTTAATGATTATTGTAGCAGGGGGAAAGAAACCCAGTTTCTGAATCATTGCTCCCTATGAGATAATAGTAAGTTGGTCTAAATGGGAGCAACACAGAATGCGACTGTCACACATGCTGTTTAATACGCTGCGAGATGACCCAGCAGAAGCAGAAATTCCCAGCCATAAGTTATTGGTTCGGGCAGGATATATTCGTCGAATTGGTAGCGGACTCTATGCTTATCTTCCCCTAATGTGGCGAGTTTTGCAAAAAGTCTCCCAAATTGTACGTGAGGAAATGAATGCTACGGGGGCCCAGGAATGCTTGCTTCCCCAACTGCAACCGTCGGATCTATGGCAAGAGTCCGGACGTTGGGAAACCTATACCAAAGCCGAAGGTATTATGTTTGCCTTGCAGGATCGGCAAAAACGGGAGTTGGGGTTAGGGCCAACCCATGAGGAGGTGATTACGGCGATCGCCCGTGATATGATTCGCTCGTATCGGCAACTACCGATTCATCTGTATCAAATTCAAACCAAGTTCCGCGATGAAATTCGTCCCCGATTTGGCCTGATGCGGGGTCGGGAATTTATTATGAAGGATGGCTACTCGTTTCATACTAACCGGGACAGTTTGAAACAGACGTACCAGGATATGGATCGAGCCTATCGGAATATGCTGCGGCGATGTGGTCTGAAATTCCAGCCGGTACAAGCGGACTCTGGAGCCATTGGGGGTGGGGTTTCCCAGGAGTTTATGGTGTTGGCTGAGGCTGGAGAAGATGAGGTTCTCTACACGGAAGATAGCCAATATGCAGCCAATGTGGAAAAGGCGGTTTCTCTTCCCGCAGAAGCTCAACCTTCTCCGTTTACAGAGTATAAAAAAGTAGAAACGCCGAATACAAATACCATTGCCACACTTTGCGAGGCGCTCGGTTGTGATGCCACCAATACGGTGAAAAATGTGCTGTATCAAACCGTTTATGATAGTGGAATGACGGTTTTGGTGCTAGTGAGTATTCGCGGCGATCAAGATGTGAATGAGGTGAAACTCTCTAATGAGTTAACTGCTTTGGCTCCAGAATACGGCGCGAAGGCTATTTTGGCGCTCACCGTTCCCGATCCAGAAGCACAGAGCAAATGGGCTGCTAAACCTCTGCCGTTGGGTTATATCGATCCGGGTTTAGGAGATGAATATATTACTCAACAAGAGAATTTAGCGCCCAAGTTTTTGCGGTTGGTGGATAAAACGGCGGTAGAGTTGCAAAATTTTGCTACCGGAGCTAATGAGACGGGCTATCATATGATGGGCGCAAATTGGGGAGAGCAGTTTGTTTTACCTGATCGCATTGTGGATGTGCGTACCGCTAAAGCTGGCGATCGCGCCGTTCACGACCCGACGCAAATGTTACAAACTGCCAGAGGCATTGAAGTCGGTCATATTTTCCAGTTGGGAACCAAGTATTCCCAGGCTATGAATGCCACGTTTACCAGCGAACAGGGGGAAGAATTGCCCTGTTATATGGGATGTTATGGGGTTGGAGTCTCTCGCCTCGCGCAAGCTGCGGTAGAGCAGTCCTATGATAAAAATGGCATCATTTGGCCCGTGGCGATCGCGCCCTATACTGTCATTGTCTGTGTTCCCAATATTACTGATAGTCAACAGATGGAAGTCGCCGAAAAGCTCTATCAAGACCTGCAAAAAGCTGGAATTGAGGTCTTACTTGATGACCGCAATGAGCGAGCTGGGGTAAAATTCAAGGATGCAGATTTAATCGGCATTCCCTATCGTTTGGTGACCGGCAGAGCCATCAAATCCGGTAAAGTTGAATGTGTCGAACGAGCAACCCTCGCTTCTGAAGAAGTCGCTATAGACGAAGTCATTTCGGTTCTCCAAAAGCGCATTCAAACTGCTTTAAACGCCTAAAAATCACATAAGTGGGACCTCAGGGGGTGACAACAGGCTTGAATCTAAGGCTAGGCTAGGCTTTGAGCCGTTAAAAGATGGCGAAAAAAATCTAGCGATTTTTTGGGCAAGTAACCCTCTAACCTGATGCTATAGTTATGCGATCGCGACCATTGA
>NZ_JAGHZH010000098.1:0-28876 GCF_017746885.1 Roseofilum sp. SBFL
CAGATCCATTTCTTCACTAATTGAATCTGACTCTTGAGCCTCCAGACTCAACCCATCTAATTCTAAATCCTCACCCAAATCCAGATCCATTTCTTCACTAATTGAATCTGACTCTTGAGCCTCCAGACTCAACCCATCTAAGTCTGAATCCTCGCCCAAATCCAGATCCATTTCTTCACTGATTGAATCTGACTCTTGAGCCTCCAGACTCAACCCATCTAAGTCTGAATCCTCGCCCAAATCCAGATCCATTTCTTCACTGATTGAATCTGACTCTTGAGCCTCCAGACTCAACCCATCTAGCTCTGAAGAGTCTTGCCAATCCAGATCGATGTCTTCTCTGGCTGTCGATTCCAAATCTATTGACTCTAAATTTTCATTAACCAATTCCTCAGTTAATTCATGATTCTCTTCTAGTAAACTTCGATTATCAGGTTCCTCTTGAGATTCCGATTGACTCCTTTCTGAAGCCAGTTCCGAGGAACTCCTAGAATCATCTTCTTCTCGAACTCTCCCATCGACATCATCAAAAATACTAGATTTTGAGGGAGAATCTAAAACTATTGGCTCTGATGTAAAAAAGTCATCGGAATCTATTGACGGGGAATATGACGGTGCTGATAAATTAGAATCCGATACATTAAAGAAATCATCCACACTGGTGTCTGAACTAGATAAATCCTCTTCAATACTAGATGTTTCAGTACCCATCATTAAATCAAAGTCATCACTATCTTGTGGGGTTGAAACATCTTCTTTTTCTTGATTTTTAGGTTCTGGAATTATTTCAGAAGAAGACTCAAATGTATCTAATTCTTCTGATTCTTCTAAAACCAACTCATTGAATTGATCTGTATCCAATACATCTAATTCATCCAACTCTTCCGTAGGCAATAAGTCTTCTAAGGATTCATTCTCCTCCAACTCATCCAAGGCTAGAGATTCGACATTCTCATCTAAACCAAATATATCTTCTTCTGCACTGCTGCTTTCGTCTAAATCTTCCATGAGGGATAAGTCTTCTAAGGATTCATTTTCCTCCAACTCATCCAAGGCTAAAGATTCTCCACCGTCATCTAAGCCAAATATATCTTCTTCTTCACTACTGCTTTCGTTTAAATCTTCTGTAAGAGATAAGTCTTCTAAGGATTCATTTGCATCCAACTTATCCAAGGCTAGAGATTCAACATTCTCATCTAAACCAAATATATCTTCTTCTGCACTGCTGTTTTCGTCTAAATCTTCCATGAGGGATAAGTCTTCTAAGGATTCATTGCCCTCCAACTCATCCAAGGCTAGAGATTCTCCACCGTCATCTAAACCAAAGATATCTTCTTCTGCACTGCTGCTGTCTAAATCCTCTGTCAGAGATAAATCCTCAAAAAGGCTATTCATTTCAGAGGATTCCTCTAATTCTTCACCCTCAGACCAATTGGAATCTAAATCTAAATCCAGAGCCAGATCGTCAGTCTCTTTCATGTCCAACATGTCTAGATCCAAGTTTTCTAAGGACTGATTTTGTTCGGATGAGTCTAAATTTATTTGCAACAATTCATCCAGATCAGTAGACGTTGCATCTGGATGTTCGGAAAACAAATCAGACAATTCATCGGCTTGATTTTTCTTGGGATTATTTGACATAACAGTGGGTTCAATTTCTAATAAATCTTTTAAGTCATCTTCTAGATCTTCTGAATCTACGTTACTCTTTTCGTTTTTAGATAGATTCAACTCCCAATTATCATTGATATTTTCTGAAACATCATTGAAAGATTCATGGATTAAGAAGTCTGAGAGGTCGCCCATTTCATCCATTTCTGAGGAATCTAAGCCCCAGTTATTTTCTGGGGGAGCAGAAGAAATTTCGGTTTCCCAAGCTAATTCAATATCTGATGTTTCTCCTTTAAAGAGATCGGCTAATGTGTTGAGTTCACTGAGTCCAACATCTGGCCCTATGCGTTGTGAGTAAGGGGTAGGGGGATCGACTGGAGGTTGACTATTGTAAGAGCGATCGCTCATGGAATTCTCC
This sequence comes from Roseofilum sp. SBFL, assembly GCF_017746885.1. Classification (NCBI taxonomy): domain Bacteria; kingdom Bacillati; phylum Cyanobacteriota; class Cyanophyceae; order Desertifilales; family Desertifilaceae; genus Roseofilum; species Roseofilum sp. SBFL. The sequence goes on from NZ_JAGHZH010000098.1 coordinate 2,030, forward strand.
TCCCTGGGCGATTCTTCTGTGGGAGTCCTTCCGACTCTTAACAAGGTATCGAGTTCTCGATCGACTGGGTCTGCGGTCAGGGATTGCTGAGGTTGAAGATTTAACAGAGTTGAACTGGGTTTAATTTGGTCAGGAGTTCCAGCCAAAACCAAGTCTCTGGCTCTTTTGAGTTCCTTGATCGCCACAGGAGCTAGATCTGCATAGAAATTATCTCGGTTGGCGATCGCCCCTTGAGCTAATTTTACTAAGTCTACCCAGGTCGAAAGGTTAAAGTTTTCCCCAGCTTGCGTTAAACTGATACAGATTTGGGTTAACTGTTGTCGACTGTCTGCTGTATCGGGTTGCTTAAACCCTTGTAGCATTTGCCGTAATTGGGTGGGCACATCACTCTGAAACACCAAATGTTTGGCACTCTCTTCTGGATCGGGGAGATTGGAGGAGCGACGTTCAACCACAGCGCTATTTGGTCTAGAAGGCAAGGGAGCGATCGCTGCTGTAGATTCTTCTGCTTGAGGATCGGCTCCATTTTTCTCAACCTGCATCATCCGATCCAAGGTTTCAAAGCAGGGAGTCAAAGATTGCTTAACTTCTGCATTCTTGCGAGTGGTTAACTCCTCTGACTCACTTTGTTCTAAATTTTCTACTAATACAGTCAATCCATCCAAGACCTGGAGCAGTAAGGATTCTAATTTAGGGCTAATTTTAGGGGGGCGTTCTTTGAGAATTTGGAAATAATCCTCTAACTTATGGGAGGTTTTTCTAATACTGCTCGCTCCCAACATGGCAGCTCCACCTTTAATGGAATGAGCCGCCCGATAAATCTCATCCATCAGCTCCGAATCCTGGACTGTGGCTCCTAAATTCAACAATCCCTGCTCAATAATGGTGAGATTGTCTTTGGCTTCCTCTAGGAAATACCCCATAATCCGGTCTAAGTTTTCCTGTTCCTGAGCCATAATTGTTGCTCTCCCCCAACATTCCGGTCATTAACAGCGATCGCCCTAAACTGCTTCACTGTTTCACTCCACCTTAACCTTAATCTTAGTCCTAACGACTCTTGTGTGGATCGACTTTGAATCGTTCCACACCAGTGAGCAAATCTCGTGCCACATTCACCAGACTCGCCAATGCTTGTGATACCCGTCCGCATTCTTGAGAGGTTTCTTGGGCGGTCAATTCCACAGATTGCATAACCTGAGCTACCGCTCTTGACGTTTCCGTTTGTTCTACTGTATCAGCCGCGATCGATCTAACCAAAACATCAATCCGATTATTGGTTTGAATAATATCCTCCAGGGATTTCGCCGCTTCCTTAGCCAAGTTTGTCCCCTGAATAACCTGTTGAGTCCCTTCTTCCATCGCTTGCATTACCCCAGCCGTCTCACTTTGGATTTGCAACACGATTTGCTCAATTTCTTTCGATGCTTTGGCCGCCCGGTCTGCCAACTGTCGGACTTCATCGGCAACAATCGCAAATCCCCGACCCGCTTCTCCCGCACGAGCCGCTTCAATACTGGCGTTCAATGCGAGTAAGTTGGTTCGTGAGGCAATTTGGGCAATCAAAGCCACAATCTTAGAAATTTCCTGGGAAGATTCGGCTAACCGTTTCACTTTACGAGTCGTTTCTGCCACCGTTTCCCGAATTTCCAAAATACCCGCCACTGTTCGCTCTACCGACTCTCCACCTTTACGGGCTGTGTCATTTGCAGAACGGGCAACTGCTTCTGCCTGGCGGGCGCTTTCGGCTACCCGTTGAATGGAGTCCGTCATCATTTGCACTGAATTCAGGGTTACCGCTAGTTCTTCTGCTTGTCTCAAAGCATCTGCGGCTAACCCTCGGGCAAAGGTTTCACTATCGGCGGAGCCTTTGTTTACTTGCCGAGCGGCTACGGTTACCTGTTGTACAATTTCTCGCAGGTTTTGAATCGTGAGGTTGAAGGAGTCGGCTACCGCTCCCAGTACGTCAGCCGTGACTTCAGCTTGAACGGTGAGGTCTCCACGAGCGGCTCCTTCTACATCGTCGAGTAAGCGAATCACTTGGCGTTGAAGGTCTTCTTTTGCTGATTCGTTTTCAGCCGCTTTGCGTTGGGACTCACTCATGGTGGTGAGGACATTTCTGGCCATAACATTGAAGCTCTCTGCCAGATAGCCCATTTCGTCTTCACCATAGACTGTGGCTTGCGCTCCCAGTTGTCCAGAGGCGACCTTTTCAAATTGGGCTTGCAGTTCGTCCGTCGTCTGCTTGACCTGCTTTGTTACTTTTTTGCCTAAAACATAAGTGGTTGCACCGGAAAGACCTCCCGGCAGTAGAATCATCGCTAGTTTGTGAAAGGCTTTGGCATCACTCGCCGTTGTATAAATCACAGCAGCGATCGCAAAAGCAGAACTCAACCCAGTGCCAATCGCGCTATATAAATTTTTGGTAATCAGAGGAGCATTATCAAAGAAGCTCAATGGGCCTTGATCCACCGACACACTCGGTTCTACTGGCCGTTGAGATTTACCGGTAAAGGTGGGAATGGTATCTGTATTACTACTAGAGATGCTAAACATCTCTTCTTCGAGTAATGCAGAATTATCATCAGTCGGATCAAAATCCTCATCCAGAGTAATTCCACTGTTCGTCATCCCAGCCATAGAATTACTCTTGAAGTTGGTCGATAGCTCAGATGAAGGGTCATCAAAGCCAGAAAACTCATCGAGAACTTTATCATCAAAGGCATCAAATTCATCGAGGAAGTCTACTGCCCCATTACCATTTTGGGCTTCTGAGATACCTGAATCGGTTTCAAATTGATCTAAACCTTCATCAAATCCAAAACTTTCTGTATGAAACCCAGATTGAGTCTGAAATCCAGATTCTGTAAAATCGGCGATCGCCTCGCCACTCGTCCCATTCGTATTAAAACTATCCTCATCTCCAATTCCTTGCCACAGATGACTATCAGAGAGGGTTTGATCGCTGGTGACGGCACTACTGCCACGGCCATTTTGGCTCAGAGATAGTTCTCCGGTTCTCTCATGATGCCCATTCACCGATCCAGATGAGCTACCCACAAATAGGGTAGGACTCTCTTCCATGGTTAATCCTGGGCCTTGTAAATCTTCTATAAATTCTGAAGGCTCCGGTTTTAGAGATTCTACTGTTGAGTCCTCTAGCCCTAGGGTTTGTGGGTGAGAAGAATTAAACGCTTCCCGATCGTCTGGGAATTCCGATGGATCAAAGGCAATCCCTTCATCCGCTTCGAGTACGGCTCCCATTTCCTCTGTTAAATCTATATCTGTGGCAAAGGGGGAGAAGGATTCTTCTTCTAAGTTGTAGGAATCTTCTTCTAACTCAGCTAAGGATTCTCCAGCAAAGATATCATCTTCTAAAGGTTCTGTTTCTTGCTGGAATTCTTCTAGTTGTTCATGAGCGACTGTAAAGGGGTCATCATCCGCCAACTCTTCATCGTCAAAATCATCCTCTTCGTCCAAAGACTCTAAAGAGGCGTAATCTAAGGAGGGTTCTTCTTGGAGATCGTTCTCTTCTAGATTTTCTGTATTCATACTTAGATCGCCGATCATTTCTGTATGGATAACTTCCTCTTCACTCTCATTTTCACTGAGTTCTAAATCTTGCCATTCTGAAGCAATTTCTTCTTCATCTAACTCTTCCATGGGTGGGATTTGACTCGAATCGTCTTGCAAATCCGTCCCCACGGTATGATGGGTTGAGAATTGGTCTACATCTGCTAATCCTTGATTGGCATAATCCATAAATACTTCATCGGAAGTAATTTCTAAAACGGATTCATACTCTTGACGTGCTACCGTATATTCTTGTAATCCATAACAATAAATATGACCTCTGAGTAAGTGCGAGTTGGGATCGTCAGGAAAGTGTTCTACCAACTGATCGATAATTGAGGCCGCATCTTCATAGCGTCCTTGAACATAAGCGGTTTCTGCTTGTTGATACTCTGTTGCATAATCCATCCCATAGCCCCCCAAAACACGATAGCTTGACTGGTTAATTTTATCTACTTGCTGACTATATTATGATCCCCGATTGATAGTTAAGCGTATTAATCTGGAGTTTTATCCAGTTAGGTTATCCCAATTTTAGGCTGCCCACCTCGCCGATCGCAAAATAGCTACTTGGTTGAGCAACCATAGATATTGATTCTTTTCTTCATCAATCACCCATTCTCCACGCACAAACGGTTCCATGGTATCAGCGATATTGGTCGCTCGTTGGAGTTGTTCCGCATCGAGCCAATCCATCCCCCCCATACGATCTATGGCCAAACCTAGCATAGTATCTTGGTCTTCGATCGCAATCACAGGGAGTTCGGAGCGATCGGTATTTAAGGGAATCTGCTCTCCTAAGAATTGTCCCAAATCGGCCACCCAAATCACCCGTCCGCGAATATTCATCGTTCCTAACAACAGAGGAGAAACATTGGGAATCGGAGTAATCCGATCTGGGGGAGATTCAAAGACTTCTTTAATGCCAATAGCATTCAGAGCCAGTTCATGGCCAGAGGGGAGAAAAAATCTCAGATGTAATTCTCCTTCTGGATTTTGGAGTTCCTGAAACTCAGTGACTTGCTCGGAGTCTATCTCATGGAAGAATTCAGTATTACCTACCATAATGTTTGTTGGTTTGGGGGCTGAGGGATTGAATTGAGGAGAGCCATTAGCTGCGTAAGAGTTGTTTAACCGTTCCTACCAACTCAGTGGGCTGAAAGGGTTTAGCAATGTAAGCATCTGCCCCTTGTTTCATTCCCCAATAGCGGTCAAATTCTTCTCCCTTGGAGGAACACATGACCACAGGGACATGCTGAGTCTTCTTGTCATTTTTAATTCGCCGACAGACTTCATAACCATTCATACGGGGCATAACGATATCCAAAACCACTAAATCAGGAAGATTATTTTGAATATTTTCTATCGCTTCTACACCATCACTGGCAATGCTGACTTTGAGACCACTGTCCGTGAGGAGATCGGTAATCATCTGTCGCTGGGCGGGGCTATCTTCTACTACTAAAACGCTACTCATAAGATTATCCTACTACTGGGCTATCGTGTCCTTTAGGTTGGGGCTGAAGGTCTGACTAACATAACGATGGGTCAGCTCTCCAAGTATCTCTAATTTATCGAATAAAGTGCCGTATCTGGCCACTTGATGGGATTTTTATTGGAGATTCGGGGGAGGGAAAGAGGTTAGGAATTGGCTAAGTCTCCAGAGGGAGGCGTGAGGGGTTCTAAATCGAGTTCTGAGGCGATCGCATCATCCAGGATGCGATCGGGAGAAGGGTCAGTTTTTCCTCCTTTACCAATGTATTTTTCCAAAACCATCAATAATTCTCCCTGGCCAAACGGTTTGGTTAGATAATCAGTCGCTCCTACCATCCGTGCTTTCAGGCGATCGATAAACCCATCTCTGCCGGTGAGCATGACAATTGGGGTTTGCCGAAATCGGCTAGATCGCCGTAACATTGCACAGATTTCATAACCATCTAATTCTGGCATGGCAATATCACACAAAATTAAATCCGGTTTGAGCTGGAACACTAAACTCAAGGCCCGCAGAGGATTGGTAATACCAGCCACTTCGTAACCACTCGCTTGCAGAATTTGTTCGACTGCTTTACATAAGGCTACCCCATCATCAATAAAAACAACACGGGGGGGCCGAATAGGTTTGAGGTCTTCGGGTATCCAATCCGGTTCTAGGGAACTGAGATAGCTCAATTGAACCCAGCCTTTTTGCACAAAGGGATAAATCGCTTTGGCGACGGTGAGAATATCCCCATTTAAGTAACGGGAAATTTGGCGGATGGAGGTTTGTTTATTGGCCCAGGAAGCAAGAATTTTAAATCGCTTTTCATTCAGGTGTTGGCTCAGTTCTGCGGCATCACAAAGGACGGGACATTGATCGGGAGATTGGATCTGGGGATGAAGTTGGTTCCATTGTTGAACCTGTTTGAGGACTTTGGTCACTAAAGGGCCAATTTCGAGAGGAGTCAGTTGGGGGGCTATGGGAGGACCGAGTTCAAACATAAATGATCCATTATGCAGGGAGAACAGATCAAAGAGGGTTTCTTGAACCATGCTTTTAATAATACTACGTCCTTGGGCTGGGGTGAGGCTGTGGTTTTCTAGCATCGCCCAGAGGTAGCCGTATTCGGGGGCGTTGGTGGCAGCAATGGTGGGGACCTTAATCAGATCGAGGGCAGAAGCGACTCCATAGCGATGAAGATGATGACGTAGGCGCACTAGAGAACTATTGGTGTCTGAACCAGCATAGATGATTTTGCCATTGGCAAAAAAGACAAACCAACATTGAGGGGGCAGACGCTGGGGGCGATCGCTTCGATTAAACTGGGGTTGAGGACTATAGCTCTCAACACACAATTCCCCCGTGCGCTGTCCTAACTCAATGAGCTGGAAAATGCTGCGAATGTCAATCTCGCTTAAGTGTCCCTGCATTAGGTCTTCATTCTGTTGGTTACATGCTACCGCTTAAGTCCAGGCTGAATCCTCTTTCTTAGAACCCATGGCCCTAAAGCTATTGTAAGTCCTTACGATCGCAGGTATTGGCTTTGAATCGGATGAGCAGAAGGCAGGAGTCACCGTTCCTGTCTATAGGAAAGGAAAAGCCAAGGGGTTGACAAGGGTAGGTGAGTTTTAAGCTAAACTAATGGCAATGGGCAATCAACCTTTAATCATCCCTTAAAAAGGCTAGACCCTACCCGAGTATGCCCTGCCCCAATGAGCTGCTCGATCATACTGCATCTGAGCTTGGGAGAGTAAACCATTCACCCAAACAGTAATAAATTTTGTAAAGTGGGTTGGGGCTGAAATCAGGATAGGGATTGAATCAAAAGCCAGGTTCAATGGACTGTATAAGATGGCTAAATACCTAAACCTGATGCTCAGTTCAGGTGCGATCGGTAAAACTAACCCAGGTAGGGGTTTCCCTAAATTGCCTAGAGCAGTCAAAATAAAATAAAGATCAGGGAGAGTTTACCCCAGGATCGGTTGATTGATGGACGCATAAACGAGGACTATCAGCGTGCTTTATCTAGCGGAAGTACAAATCCAGAAGGGGTTCATGGGCAATAAAGCCATGATTAAACTGCTGGCGTGTCAGCGCAGTGAACAAAATTGGAGTTCGGTCTCAGAAGAACTGATTGAATTGGCAGAACCAGGAACCTTAAAAGATGGAGCGCTGGTTTTGGTTGAGGTTTCCAATAAGAAGATTCAACGACCCCCTCAAGATGCGGCTCGTCCTTTGATTGGGATTTTGCAGAAGTTTTCCACCCTTCAGGGAAAATTTGAAGGCCAAGAAGAGGAAATTGAACAATGGAAACAGTCCTTGACGTTTCAGGCTCAAGAGTTGAATCGTCGGGAAATGGAGTTGGTGGCGCGAGAAGATGAATTGGCCCAGTTAGAGGAAGAGGCGGAGAAATTAGAGGAGAAGCGGCAAGAAATTGAGTCGTTGTCGGGGGAAGCTCAACGACAACGGGAAGAGTTTGAGCGCAAAAGCCAGGAGTTGGAAGGAGCTTGGGCCCATTTACGGGGTGAGCAACAACGACTAGAGGAGCAACAGGGGGAACTCTCGGCAGCAACGGTGCTTGATGAGGAGAAAGCGGGCCAAATTCGACAGTCTTTGCAGTCTTTGTCGGAGGCTCTAGCGCCTACGGAAACTCTCCGAGAAGCGGTGGAGCAAATGTCTGGGACAATTTCTGAAGAGCAAAAAGTTCTTGACCAACATTGGCAAAAACTTGAGGAGTCGAGAGGGCAAACGAGTCAACAGGAAGGGGAGATTAACCAATTAAAGACGACGATTAATAGCCGTTGGCAAGAGTGGAATGAGGCGCAAGGGGTTCTGGAAAAGGCGCAGATTGATTTGAAAACTCAAGAGAGTCTTTTACAAGTCAAGCAAGATTTACTGCAACCGATGCAAAGTCATTTGAGTCAGACGGAGCAGTTGTGTCAACAGCTTCAGGAGTTGGCGGAAGGCTCGGGAAAACCTACGGTGAGTATCGATCGCCAGGCTTTGGAAAATCTGCCGATTGATGAGCTACAACAACAGGTTGGCCAATTGGAAGAAGACTTGAAACGCGCCTCGGGGTTTGTGAAGGATCAGGAAGAGGAATTAGGGTATCAGTTAGAGGCGATCGAGGAACTCAAGCAGAAGATTGAACAAGCAAGTGAATACGATCGCCTCAGTTTAGAAACGGAATTATCAAGTGAGCAAGAAAGTTATGATTTCTTGAATGAATCGCTGGTGGGTTCTCGCCGGAATTTAGCTGAACGAGAATTTGTGTTTAAAGTCCATGAAAGTATTCTTCGCCAACGGCAAGGCTATCCAGCCGAACCGGGACAGGAGGGACTGCTCGATTTTGGGCCAGTTCTAGAAGCGGCTGAGAGCCAACGGCACTTGCAAAGCGAACAAGTGCAACGGATGGAAGCGGAAATTAGCCAGATCCAGGCGGCGATTGGGCAAGCTCAGGAATTGGTCAATAGCCAAATGTCCGCTCAAGAAACAAAGCGCAATGAAATTAAGCAGTTGGAAGAAACCTTCGCTCAACAAGAGCAACAGTGGGTTGAAGCCAGAGGTAAACTTGGGGTTTATGAGCAGATGCTCCAACCCCTGCAAGACCAACTTGCCCAATATCGGGAGAAAATGGAGCAACTCCAACAGGGAATTGTGGGGATTCAATCAACCAACGATCGGCAGTTACAGGCGATCGCTCAACTTCAGCAAACCGTCACGGAATTAACTCAGTAAGTCTCGCCTTTAACCTTGTCTCCTTTTTGTCTCCACCTCTTAGCTTTCCCAAGAGGTAGCCCAACACCACTAACAAAACCTCCATGAACTTATGGCCAATAAACTCCTTTGCTATGTCCAAGGTTTACAGCACTGAAGATTTAATCGCCATATTGGCCCAAGAGCGTCAAGCTTGTATGAGAGGAGAGCGTCTAAATCTAAATAGCCAGCTCTCTGGTCATCCCATTATTGATCAATTTGTAGCTGTTGAAGGGGTTCAGAACTTTATTGCCTACAAAGATTTTCAATCCACCATTCATCAGTATCAGAGAGAGTACCAAGTTTCAGGAATCATCTGGCAAGAAATCCTCATTCATCAACAAACGTTGCATTATCCAACAATTCACGACCAACTGATTGCCTTACCCCAAGATTTAGATATCCTGCAACAGGCCAAATCTAACATTCTCAATTTTTGGCATCAAGTAACAGTTGCTATGGATATCTTTATTGCTGATGGTCGCCGATATCAAAAGATTACCCATCAAGATATTGAGCCGATTTCCCAGCGCACCCAATGGGCCCTCATTTACAAATGGGAAAATCCTTCCTATTTAGAGATAGTGTTGCAACTCGGTTGGGGACAACCTACAGAAGCCTCCTATCAACGTAGTCTACCCCACTCTGGAAGTCGCTCTATTCATGCCGTTTATCCTGGAACTCACCCCATTGGTTGAAAGGCTTGAATAAACTTGGAGTTTAACTTAACTTTCGTCTTTCCGATGAACAGGGATTTGAATGGTAAATTGACTGCCCCCTTCTGGTAATGCAGAATAAGTCAGTTGCCCTTGATGTTGCTCTACAATAATTTGATAACAAATAGAAAGACCTAATCCACTGCCTTGTCCCACAGATTTAGTAGTAAAAAATGGATTAAAAATTTGGTTTTTTATATCATCAATAATGCCAACTCCATTATCTTGGAAACAAACGATGACTTGATGATCGTCAGTAGATTCTGTATGAATTTCTATCGTTGGAATGAAGTCCTCAGAAAATGAGGGATCAAAACTTTTATCTTCTATCGCATCAATGGCATTTTCGATCAGATGAAGAAAAACTTGATGAATTTGCCCGGAATAGCAGGTAACACTAGGTAGTTCACCATAGTGTTTAAACACTTGAATAGGAGGATGACGATCGGTTTCTTGCAATCGATGTTGCACCATCAATAAGGTACTCTCAATCCCTTCATGCAAATCTACAGATTTAATGTCTGCTTCATCGAGTCGAGAAAACGTCCGCAACCCCAAAACAATAGCATGAATTCTTTCTACACCGGTTTTCATAGAATCCATCATACTCTTGAGATCATCAATAACAAAATCCAGATCGATATCTTCCGTAAAGTCTTTAATATTCTCGGTCGGATTTGGATAACTTTTTTGATACATTTTAATCGTACTGACTAAATTATCCAAATAATCATTCACATAATGAACATTACCGTAAATGAAGCTAATTGGATTATTTATTTCATGGGCAATTCCGGCAACAAGCTGTCCCAAACTTGCCATTTTTTCACTTTGAATTAGTTGCAATTGAGTGTTTTGTATTTTGGTCAAAGCAGCTTCTAATCGTTCGGTTTGTTGTTTGAGCTGCATTTCGCGGTCTTCTAGGGAACTCTGAATTTTTTTGCGATCGCAGATTTCCTGCTCCAAAACCACATTCTGCTCGGCCAGCATTTGTTGGGCTTGGCGAAGCTTGAGCTGATTTTGTACTCGCACAATCACTTCTTCAATTTGAAAGGGTTTAGTAATATAATCCGATCCACCGACACGGAAGGCTTTGACCTTATCAAGAACATCATCCAGGGCACTCAAAAAAATTACCGGTATTTCCTGAGTCACTTCATGGGCTTTGAGTTTTGTACACACTTCATAGCCATTGAGATCGGGCATATTAATATCGAGTAAAATTAAATCGGGTGGTTTAGCTTGAGCTGCTTTTAATCCCATGGCTCCATTAATCACACTTCTGACTTTATACCCTTGCTTGGTTAACAAACTCGACAGCAAGCGGAGATTGTTGGGCATATCATCAATTAGCAAAATATTGGCGGGTTCTGGATGATCAGTAGGGTGATTCATTGGAGGGCAAGGAAGTTAGGCGGCACGATGAACTTGAAAAACTGTATAAATTAGCGAGCAATAAACTGGTTACTTTCTTGGAGAATGCACTCTTCTGTTATCTCACAAATTACTTCAAACTGGAAATTATCAACCCAAGCAACTAACTGTTGTCTTAATTGTAATTGAGAGGTTGACAGTTGGTCGATCAAGGGCAACATCAGATCGGCATCGGCTTCAGTGGCTGCTTTCTGTAAGGCGGCAATCCATTCTATGGGCTGTTGAGCCATGGCATCTGAGAGAAGGGATCTGGGGTTTTCAGAGGAAAGGGGAGGGGGTTTAGAGAAGGGATAATGCTCGGTATCATTGAGGGAATCATAGGGCTGATTGTTGAGGCGATCGCGTTCAGATCCTGATTCATAAGTATATTCCAATTCTAAATACTGGGCAATTTTCTCTAAAATCACGGTTTCAAGAAAGGGTTTATGCACTAAGTCATTACATCCTGTGGCTAACATCTGTTGGCGCTCTTCTTCAAAGGTACTGGTAGTGGTGACAATGATCGGTACATGGGGGAGACCACCTTGCTGTTCTCGTTTACGGATACTGACTGTCATGCTATAACCATCCCGGACCGGCATCCGAATATCCGTTAAAATCAGATTGATTGTTTCTTGTTCCCAGAGAGTCAGGGCTTCTTCCCCTTGGGTGGCTTGTAGCACGTCAAACCCCAAAGGGGTAAGTAAAGAGTGGAGAATTTCGCGGTTTTCCCATTTATCATCGACCACTAAAATCCGGTAGGTTTTCTCTGTGGAGGCAATTCCGGTCACCCTACGCTCAACCTGAGACAGGGCTTCTGCTTCTCCTGAGACAGGGAGCAGGGGTAAGTCAAAGGTAAACATACTCCCTTGGTTGATTTCACTCGATACACTCAGCACTCCACCCAGAAGATTGACTAACTGTTGGCTAATGGTTAATCCGAGTCCAGTGCCTTCCTGAGATTGTTTGCCACTTTGGGTTTGTTCAAAGGGCTGAAAGAGTTGGTCTAATTCTTCGCTGGCTATGCCGATACCGGTATCGGTGACGGTAAATTGTAGAGTGTCGGGTCGATCCGCAACCGTGATGGTTAGGGAAACATTGCCTTGACGGGTAAATTTGATGGCATTACTGAGTAAATTGAGTAAGATTTGGCGCAGTTTTTGTTCGTCGGTGTAGAGGGACTGGGGGAGATTTTCTTCCACTTCCATGCTCAGATGGAGGCCTTTCTTTTTGGCTTTGAACTCTACCATACTTTCTAAATGATGAACGAAGGTGAGTAAATTAAAGTCGTGGGGTAAAAGTTCTGATTTTCCAGCTTCGATTTTGGATAAATCTAAAATGTCATTAATGAGGCCGAGCAAATGTTGGCTACTGCTGTAGATGATCTGGAGTTGTTCCTGGTGTTTATCGGTTAAAGTATTGTCCTTGACCATAATTTGCGTAAATCCGAGAATGGCATGTAGAGGGGTACGCAATTCATGGCTCATTTTGGCTAGGAATATACTTTTAGCTTGATTAGCCCGTTCTGCGGATTCTTTGGCTTCCAAGAGCTGATCGGTACGTTGGTGAACTCGTTCCATGAGGGAGTTGAGAGTTTTACTTAAAGAGGCGATTTCGTCTTGGGTACTGATGGGCATTCGCAGTTGCCAATTTTCTTCTTCGGTAACGGTGGCAGCTAGGTCGGTGAGTTGTTCTAGGGGGCCGATAATATCTTCGGTTGTGCCTAGGGCAATCCAACCGGCGATCGCTACAGCGAATAAACTACTGAAAATAATGATACCTTTTTCTAGACCTTGGGCATTTTCCAACTCGACTTCCGCTTGTCGAGCTTGTTGTTGAGCTGTGGCTAGGATTTGATCGAGAGTTGCCCCTAATTGGTCTAATTCTCGTTGTCTCTCGGATAGCACCAGAGATCTGAGTTGATTTTGCTGTTCTTCTAAGCCAATATTCGGTTGATTAATAATCTGTTGGATACGATCGCTATATTCAACTAAGGCTTGAGTGTAGCGATCTAGAAATGGCTCGAAGGTGTCTACAGAAATGGCTAACCAGGCTGGATTTCCTGTGATAAAAGTTTGTAGATCTTCTTGGGTCGCTTTGATCTCAACCAGGTTATCATTAAGCTTCCTTTGATACAATTGTGAGGCTTCGCGATCGCCAACGACTGTCCCTAGCACAACGCCCAATCGTTCCGCTCGTTCGATCTCCACCTGAAAGTGAACCAACAATTGAGCTTGAATATTGGCATCCGCTAATTGGACAATGCCCTGTCCTTGATAATAATCAGCCACGACCAACCCGATCAAGGAACCCGCCAAGCCCGTACCAATGGCTAATGCATAACCCGATCCAATTTTGTGTCGGATACGCCCCGATCGAATTCGTTCCCACCCTTTTTTGATCTTACGAGTTATGCGGCCAAGTCTCATCATCAATTAACCTTTTCAGAGAGTTTCTCACTAATTAATTGATGCACTCGATCGAATTGAAAATCATGAACCCATTCTGTGAGACACTCTCGCATTCGAGAATTAGAGGGAAAAACTTCGTCAATCAGTTTGAGCAGTAATTCCTCTTCAGCAGCTAGGGTTGCCTGTTGAAGTTTGACCCAATCTGAGGACTGAACATAGCTGAGATCTTCCGGTTCAACGTCTTGCGGTTTAATGGCTAACGGAGCATTTAGGAGTTTTAGATCCGCTGGTATAGTATATTGCCTTGATTCTGAAGTCAGAGTAGACTGAGAACCAACGTCTAGCTTTACGGGTAAGGTAAACTGGAACTTACTCCCTTTACCTACCTCTGATTCTACCATTAGCTTACCTCCCATTAGTTCTACAACTTGTTGACTAATGGGTAAGCCTAAACCTGTACCTTCTTGAAACCCGCGATCGCTCGCACTTTGCACAAACGGTTCAAACAAGCGAGACAACTCATTGGGGGCAATCCCAATGCCGGTATCCTGAACTTCACAGATTAAAGTAGCATTATTTTCTGACCAGTGATTAGCACAATCAACCTGAACTTGAATTCCCCCTTGGGGGGTAAACTTTAAGGCATTTCCTAATAAATTAATAAAAACTTGGCGTAATTTCCCCGAATCCGCTTCAATAAAAGGGGGAACCTTGGCAGAAACATCAAAAGATAGACTTAATCCTTGATGCTCTGCTTTGAGCTTGAACATTTGATAGAGGCTACTGAGCATATCGTACAGATTAAAGCGATTCTGATGGAGTTCCATTTTTCCGGCCTCTATTTTTGACCAATTCAACAAATCGTTAATCAGATCTAATAGATGTTCGCCACTATGATGAATCACTTTCAGATAACCAAAATGCTCTTCAATTTGAGCTGGAGTTACAGAGGAAGACGTATCGCTCAGATGGCGGATCATCACCTGAGTAAAGCCTAGAATAGCGTTGAGAGGAGTACGCAGTTCATGGCTCATTTTGGCTAAAAAAGTACTTTTGGCCTGATTCGCATTTTCTGCGGCTTCCTTAGCCGCAGAGAGGGCTTCCATTGCCTCTTTACGCTCCGTAATATCACGGGCAATCCAAATCACAGAATCTCCCATTCCAGACACATCCGTAATGGGGGCAATGGTAGCAGCAAACCAAAAACTCTGATCCTCTATGGTGAGTTGATATTCTGTTTGTAGGGTTGTTTGAGTATTGAGGCTTTGCCAGATCAAATGGATAAAGGTTGTGGATTGCTCGGGTTCAAAGATGTCTTGTACACTTTTACCAATCAACTCTGATGGCATCTGGTAGAGGGGTTTGGGGGTAGTGGGTGCAATATTGACAATGTAGCCTTGGGCATCAAAGATCAGAATCAGATCGGAGATCGCACTAAAGAGCGTTTTAAATTCTGTGGTCACTTGTTTTTGATGCAGAATTCGACCAAAGTCAAGGGCGCGATAGGAGAGTTGTTGTACCCAGTATTGATCTTGAACGGAAGAATAATGGGTAAAGAAGACTAAAATCCCCAAGCTGGCTGAACGTCTCGGAATTAGGTTAGGGGTTAAGGATTCTTCGGCGGGGATGGGGATGGGTAGCCCAAAGGCAGCCCCTAGATCAACTTTATGAGCTAGAGTTCCCCTGGAAAAAATATCGTTGTCTTGGGCAAGGTTACCAAACCACTGAGGTTTGTTGCTATACCAGACTCGTCCAGGGATATCTTCGTCAGGTAGGAGGATGAGTCCTTCGGTGTAGTGGCGGAAGTCTTGTAGCGCACTCATCTGCTCTGGGGAAAGAGTTTGGGAATTTTTATACCAGATGGGACTACATTGGAGGGCACTTTTGTCAGCAGTGGGAATCCAGGCTTCTGCATAACTCCAACCCGTCAGTTGACAAATTTGCTCTAGGATCAGGTGCAGGGCACTGGAGAAGTCAGAGGTTGTATTTAAGGCCTGTTCTAGGGCTAGAAGGAGGTTAGGAGAGGGATCGGGGAGCTGATAGTTTAGGAAGGGTTGTTCGGTTGGCTCGCTTTCAGGGAGTGTTTGAGATTTCTGGCGAAGTTGACGGTGAAGACTATAGGCGCTTTTAATTCCCAAAGTTGTCGTTAAGAGTAAGACGATCCAGATGAAGCCGATGACGGGAGGGATGGGGAGTCCGGTTCTTGAATACACCCATGCGGTTACTCCGATGGCGATCGCGCTTGAGGCGCATAACGGAGTGACTAAAAGAATGGGCAAGAAGGAAGATCTGGACATGCTTTTAGGGAATTCACGCTAGGAATGAGGGGGCATGATTACGGTTCTAGCTTATCCTAATTTTACCATTGGGGATTGGATTGCAGGAGGGCAGTGGCTTCTCTGATGTTCAGAGGTTTGGCAAACCAATAGCCTTGGCCAAAATCACAGTTGAGCTGTCTGAGGATTTCCAATTGTTTTGGGGTTTCTATCCCTTCGGCAACCACTTGCATGTTCAGGGTTTGGCTGATTTGGATGATGGGGGGAATGAGACCGAGATCTAATGGATCTTGACTGAGAGTGTTGATAAAGGAGCGATCGATTTTGAGGATATCGATGGGTAGGGTATGGAGATAGGAGAGGGAAGAGTAGCCTGTACCAAAGTCATCTAGGGAAATATGAATGTTTTGATCTCGGATTTGATGGAGGAGAGTGCGAGCATGTACAGGGTTTTCAATCAGGGCGCTTTCGGTAATCTCCATGGTTAAGGATTGGGGGACAACCTGGGTTTTAGCAATAGTTTCGAGGACTTTTTCCATCAGGTTCATTTGAGAGAATTGACGGACGGAAAGGTTAATGCTGATTTTGAGGCTGTCGTTTTTGAGGGTTTGTTGCCAGATTTTGAGTTGATTGCAGGCTTGCTGGAAGACCCAATAGCCAATATCGTTGATCAATCCGGTTTCTTCGCAAACGGGGATAAAGTCTGCTGGACTGACGAGTCCTCTTTGGGGATGTTGCCAGCGTACAAGGGCTTCAAATCCACTGATTTTGCCGGTTTGCAGGTTGATAATGGGTTGGTAGTGAACGAGGAATTCTTGGTGTTCTATGGCTTTGCGGAGTTCGGTTTCTAGGGTGAGTCGTTTAAGGGCGAGTTGGTGCATGGTGGGGTCAAAGACATGGTATTGTCCTTTACCCATGGATTTGGCTTTGTACATGGCAGTGTCGGCATCCCGAAGGACGTATTCGGGTTTGTGATAGTCGGGATGACTGAGGACAATACCAATGCTGGCGTTGATAAAGACTTCGTGAAGTTCGAGTTGAAAGGAATAGGAGAGGCTATTGAGGATGGTTGCTGCCAGTTTTTTGGTATCTTCTAGGTTGGCACAAGATTCTACGAGGATGGTAAATTCGTCTCCTCCTAGGCGAGCGAGGAGCATGTTTGCGTCAAGGAGAGAGTTAATGCGTTTAGCGATCGCCTTGAGCAATTGATCGCCCACGAGGTGGCCAAGGGAATCATTGATCACTTTAAAGCGATCGCAATCTAAAAAGAGGACAGCAAAGGATTCATCCGCACTAACTTTGAGCTTTTGAATAACTGATTCTAGTCGTTCCATAAATAGAGCCCTGTTGGGCAACCCGGTTAAGGAATCATGCAGGGCCATATCCAGAAGTTTTTGCTGAATTCGCTTGCGTTCTTGAATTTCTTGGGTTAAGACTTGATTGGTAGTTTGGAGTTCTTGGGTGCGTTCTTGAACTCGTGCTTCTAGTTGTAAGTTTAAATCTTTAAGTTGGGTTTGGGCAGCTTTCAGTTGTAATTGATGCTTGACGCGGGCTAAAACTTCTTCGATTTGAAAGGGTTTACTGATATAGTCACATCCCCCTACTCTAAAGGCTTTTACTTTGTCGAACACTTCATTTAATGCGCTGATAAATATAATCGGTATTTCTTGAGTTCGGTCGAGGGTTTTGAGTTCCTGACAGACTTGATAACCATTCATTTGGGGCATATTAATATCCAGTAAGATCAAGTCAGGAGGTTTAGCTTGAGATGCTTTAATAGCTGTTCTGCCATTCATAACACTGCGAACTTTATAGCCCTGCTGACTGAGCAAATCCGACAGAAGACGTAAATTTTCTGGGGTGTCATCAACCAGCAATATATTGTATTTTCCTGAAAGAGATTCAAGCATAAGCTTCGCTACTATTATTGATTGTGACTTATTATCTAGATTTAATATAACACTGAATTTAAGTTTTGAGTGATCGCTTCAAATTCAAAATTATCGACTAAATCATTTAAATATTTTGCTAGATTTCTTTGATCGTTGGGAATTTTTTCGATCAACTCTAAAATCAGTTCAGCATCAGCTTCTAAGGCAGCTTGGTAGAGATTGTGTAACCAGGGTTTGGGCATCAACTCCCAATTGATAGAAGCCTCACCTACCAATTCTAGGGAATTAGAGATTGAGGGCGATAATGGCAAAGCCGGATCGAGATAATCACAGACATAGGTGACCCCTAAATGTTGGGTCATTTTCTCAAATAACTCTTGATCTTGGAAAGGTTTACTGAGAAAATCATCGCACCCTACAGCCAGGATTTGTTCGCGTTCTTCCGTAAAGGCACTTGCAGTTAGAGCAATAACTCGAGTGGATTGACCTTGGGGATGGGATTTAATGTATTGAGTGGCTTGAAGTCCATCCATAACAGACATCCGAATATCCATCCAGATCAAATGGGGATTCCAGGTTTCCCAAATGGAAATAGCCTCTTCTCCATTGCTGGCTTGTTTGACCTCGAAGCCGACACTGTTTAATAAGGAATCTAAAAGCAGGCGATTATCTAATGAGTCATCAACGACTAAAATTCGGTAGTTAGGTTGATTGGGGGCTAAATGAATCACTCGACTGGAGCTTCTGATTGTTTGAGGTTGATGTAAGACTTCTTCGAGAGGCAAATCAAAGGTAAATTGAGTGCCGACATCCACTTGAGAGGACACTTGAATATCTCCTCCCATTAATTGTACAAACTGACGACTGATAGGTAATCCGAGACCGGTTCCTTGTTGAGATTGTCGGCCGACTGCGGTTTGCACAAAGGGTTCAAATAAAGTGTCTAGGTCTTCTTGGGCAATTCCCGGCCCCGTATCGCTCACTTCAAAGGCGAGTCTAAGGGTGTTGTTTTCTGGGGCAGCGATCGCCGAAATGGATAATTTGACTCCTCCTTGTTCTGTAAATTTAATGGCATTGCCTAAAAGATTTAACAAAACTTGACGTAATTTACTTTCATCTCCTTCCACATATTCTGGTACTTGGGGACTACACACCAAAGCCAAACTCAACCCTTTACTTTCTGCTTTGATTTGTAGCATTTCTTTGAGGGTATCTAACAGCATCCATAAATTAAATTCACTCTCATTAAGTGTGATCTTGCCGGCCTCAATTTTCGACATTTCTAAAATATCATTAATCAAGGATAATAAATGCTCACCACTACGATTAATGATCCCCAATTGCTCGCGATGGACAGAGTCCAGGTTAGAACTGCGGTCAATTAACTGAGTAAATCCTAAAATTGCATTTAATGGTGTTCTTAACTCATGGCTCATATTAGCTAAAAAGTTGCTTTTGGCTTGGTTGGCGGATTCAGCAGCTTCTTTAGCCTGAATTAAAGCAACTTCTGCTTCCTTTCGCACGGTAATATCCGCAATCATGGAAGCATATCCGATCACATGATTTTGTCTATCCATTAACACGGTATTATACCATTCACAGACAATTTCTTCCCCGGAGTCCCTGATATTATCACAAATGGCATAGGTGGTATCTTCTTCCGATTCCAAGGCTTGCATTAACTCATAAACTTTGTTCTTTTGAGTATCAGAAAATAAGATTTCAAAGCTATGGGGAGAAGATAAGACATCTAGGCGACGATAACCAAAAATACGTTCAGCCGCTTTATTCCATTCTACAATATTCCAATCAACCGACCATTCAATCACACCTAAAGGCGTTTGATCGACTAAAAACTCCAAGCGCTTCTGAGATTCTCTCAGTTTTTCTTCAGATTCTTTTCGCTCTGTAATATCAGTGTATGATCCAATAATCCGAATTTCTTCCCCCTGATTATCATACAAGATCTGACCTCGATCTAAAATCCACTTATAGCGACCATCTTTACAGCGCATTCGATATTCAATCGTAAATAAAGGATTATTTTGACTGTGCTGATATCGAAGATTGGTAAACATCACTTGTTCAAAGTCATCCGGATGTAAACGGGTCATCCATTCGCTGGGTTTATCACTAATTTCTGACTCCGAAAATCCCAACATTTCTTTCCATCGAGCAGAATAAAAGATCCGATTATTTTCCAAATCCCAGTCATAGATACCATCATTATTACTTTTGAGTGCAAGTTGCCAGCGTTTTTCACTCTTTTTCAAGGCTTGTTCTGCGGAGATGCGCTCTGTAATATCAGACTGAAGGATGACATAATGAGTCAGTTCTCCGGTTCTATCTCGTAAGGGATACAACGATAAGTGACTCCAGAAAAGCTGATTATCTTGACGATAGCTTGGACAACTAAACTGAAAGTTTTTGCCTTGACGAATGTGTCTTTTTATGGATTCATAGGGATGTTGATAAAATTTGTTTTTATAGAACCGCAACAGTCCTTGTCCTATGACTTCTTGGGGTGAATAGCCCGTAATTTTTTCAAAGGCAGGATTAACATAAATAATCGGTATGTCGGCTTGTTGAGCGTCACTAATAATGATGCCGTCATCCGAGATTTCTACGGATCTCTTGAGCAGTCTGAGTTGTTCTTCATTTTGTTTTCTTTCCGTGATATCGCGAGCGACTAAAATAACTTTTTTATCTGGCATAGGAGAGAGAGTCGCGGAAAACCAAAACGTCTGTTGAGGGAGGGTTAAATAGTATTCAAAATTAAGGCTTTTTTTCTGATGGATGACATTTTGTAAATGTTGCATCAATTCCGAACGATAATCTCCGTAAATAATTTGATTAATGGTTTCTCCAATGAGATCGTAGCCGTCTTGCTGATATATGGCTGGACAAGTGGGAGAAAGTTTGATCATTTCTGCTTCCCGATCCATCACTAAGACGATCTCAGTCATCGCCGCAAAAACCGATCGCAATTCTGCTTCGGAAGTATGTAACTTTTGTTCTAAAAGTTTGCGATCGCTAATATCTTGGATAACACTGAGAAAGTATGCGGGTTCTCCAGATGGATTACGCACTAAAGATATCATTATATTTACCCAATTTTGTAGTCCAGTTTGGGTGAAATAATTGTTTTCAATGTTAATAAACGGTAATGTGCCATTGAGAAGTCGATCTAAGTAACGGCGAGTAACGTCTTGGTAATTGTGATTTTCTAAACTCTGGAGATTTTGAGGAACCATGAGTTCAAAAAAAGAGTGATTAATCAAGCCTGAACTGCAATACCCGACTAAATCACAAAATTTCTGATTGACTTGAATAAAGTTTCCTTCTAGGTCAATATGAGCCATACCAATGACCGCCTGGGCAAAGGTTTGATCGAAAGTTGTCTGAGAGGGTCGAGTTTGTTGTGTCCCGCGATCGTTACTCAGATTTTGTAATAAAGTTGACAGATGAACTAGACCAATTAATTCATGAGTTGAGGAGACTAAAGGAAGAGAAGTCAGTTGATGATGCTCGACAAATTCAAGGAGCGTTGCAAGCTTATCCTGAGTGCTGAACATTTCCCACTCAGTAATTTCTAGGGTAATACCTTCCGGTTGCATGACTTGCTCAACAGTCATCTTCTCAGCACTCTCTGGCGAAGTAAGATAAGGTAAAAAACGAGACAACTGCACGCGGCCAACTAACTGTTGCTGTTTAACAACTAATGCTAAGGAAGGCTGAACTTGCCCAGTTTGAGACTGCTGATAGAGTTGCCAGTGGGCGATCGCCTCTGACAATAGCATCTGAGGCTCTAGAGTTAGAGGATGATAATCAATCCACCGCTCCTCTGCAAGAGTCACGATTTGAGAATTAGACTGGTGCATAATAGCCAGGGAGTCCGGGGCTTACGCCACGTTTACTATTCAAAATGAATCCTGTAGAATCAAGTGTTTGTGCAATTTGGCGCTTGCTTTCTGTTATATCAAATTTAAGTCAGTTTTCCTACCCAGGCTGATTTTGGGAAACCTCAGTCATTTTAACAACTCAAGAATACTGGCAACAGAAGACGATCTATGGGTGTAAAATTCCGATCTTATTCAGATACTCCAATCAAGGTAAATGCTGCCCAATTCCGAGGTTCAGGGAACTGTTTTTGGGTCAGTAACATGGCTTCACGGAGGGCACTGGCTTTATCTTGTTTTTGTTGCATTTGTTGATAAAAGTTAGTCATCACCGTCACGGTGGGTTCATCGGGAATTGCCCATAAGGAGACTAATACCCCTTCGGCTCCCGCACTGATAAAGGCTCGCGAGAGTCCAATTACACCATCACCGTTAATATTGCCCCGTCCTGTATCACAAGCGCTCAGTACTGCCAATTCTGCTCTCAGGGAGAGTTGAGATATTTCTTTTGCCGTGAGAAAACCGGGATCGCCAGCGGTTGGAGCTAGAGCTAAAGAACTCAAAAATCCTCCTAGATCATTGAGCAGTCCATGGGTTGCCAAATGGATCGTGGGACTAGATTCCATTTGAGAGACTACCACAGCTTTAGTTGCTCGATCACCAATTAACGGTTCTGTATTGAGTAAAGTGGCGATCGCCTCTGCTTCAAGTTCTGCTCCCGGTAAATCCTCCAGTTGCAGCGTACTTTTACCCCCTTCTAACTCAATTTCGGGCATCGTGGGATTACCCACCACTAAAGGAGGATTAACGCTAGAGCCTTGATTTTGATTGCGCTGTTGATTTTGACGAGTTAAATCTAACACTTGAATCGAAGGAGAAGTCATCAACGTATGTTTCTCGACTAAGTAAGTTCCCTGTCCATCCTGGAGAGCCGGAAACGGTACTAAAAGCAACGAGTCTTGGGGAATAAACGTTACGCGCTCCTGCGGATTGTTGGGCAGTAAATCAGCAATTGGTTCAATCAAATACTCATGCAATTCTTTCAAGGGTTCTCCTGGAGGCAGGTGGCGACGGGATAACCCCGTTAACGTAATAAAATCCCGTGCATTTTTCACCAATTGATCTAAATCAAAATTCAGAGGAACCTGGCGAAATTCAATATTTCCTTGGGGAGAAATTACCCAAACATATAATTGAGTTGCTTTCCTTTCTGATGCATGAGAAGTCAACCATTCTCCCGGCCCACTTTGATAAAACCGTCCGTATTCATATTGCACCGTATACGTGACTAAAGTCGTCTTTTCCCGTTGAGCAATTTGCTTGATCTGGTTTATATTTGGGGGTTCAGTCTCCATCGAATTGGGATTAGTCTCTAATTTACTCACCAACAAATCAACCAAGGCTCTAGCCCGACCCGCTTCCGAAAGCTCTAAGGCTTCAAGGATTTGATTTTGCTCAATTGCAATTTGCTGTAAGAGGCGATAAACATCCGTAGATCGATCGTAGCTAAATATTTTAAATTCATCTTCAGATAAGTTGGTAAAACTCAGATTCGATAGCGTCACTTTTCGCTGGCTATCATAACCTTCTATCGCTTTATAAAATCTAGATTTTGCGGCTTCTAATTGTTGGGATTGCAGAAGTAAAAAACCCAGCTTTTCCTGACCAATAGCTTGGGAAGCCACACGAGAAAATTCCAAGGATTCAGTGGCATTGGGAGACTCTTGTTGTCGTTGTTTAAATCCCTGGTCTAGAATATCGAGAGCTTCAGTCTGAAGGGCGATCGCCTGCTCTAAGTTCCCTGACCAGTAGTAAACTCTACTCAGATCTTGCAGGGCAAAAGACTCAGTTGTAAAATCACCTTGTTCCCGAATAGTATTTAAGCGTTTTTCTTGTAAGGCGATGGCTTGCTCATAGTCTTCCTGAATCGTATAATATTCACTCAGTCCGTTCAAGGCTTGATTCACTTGGAATAGATTATCCGTTGCCTCCCCCAAGGCTAAAAGCTCCTCGAGTGTTTTTAAGGTTTTTTCCTGTTGTTTGGCCCAACTGTAACTAATGCTCAGGTGAAATAAAACATCGCCTTTAAGCTGAAATTCACCAGTAGAATTAGCTAAAGATAAGGCTTCTTCCTGGATTTCAATAGCTTGACGATAGTTGCGGTTAGCAAAGTAAGCTAATCCCAAATCATTTAGAACTTCAATCTCTTCGGTTTGGGTGCCAATTTCACGGACAATTTCTAGGTGATTTTGGCGCAGAAAAATCGCCTTTTCATAATCAACGGCTTGTAGATAAGCCAAGCTCAAATATTTGAGAATAACTTTACGGCCCGAAGGGGTGCGGGCTGCTTGCAACTGGGATTCTAAAAAGTCAATACCATAGGGATCTCCGAGTTGACTATGGGCAGTAGCCAAACTCCAAAGAATACTCCCTTCAAGGTCTTCATCTTGTAATTGACGGGCTAATCGAAGTGCCCGCTTATAGAGAGGTATAGCTTCCTCAAGTTGACCCAAATATTGATAGGCAATAGCTGCTTTATTGAGTACACTTAATTCAAACAACGGGTTGCCTAATTGCTGGGCTTGCTCCAACTCCTGGGGATAGGTTTGTAAAATATTTTCATAAACTGGGCGCAATTGATCCACCGGATTAGCCCAACTGACGGAAGCTAGAAAAGTTAGAGCATTGAAAAATAAAATAGTTAGGATAGATTTTATCATAGTTTATCGAATCTCTAGAAGAGAAAATTGTGTCTCAATTTGAGTTGTTCCCAGCCGTGATGATGCTACCCTGAAGAGGCAATTGGCTCTAAGCGAATTGTCAGTCAATCGTGAATTGCACAGTTTCTGAGAATTAGTATTAGAATGCAGAAGATATTGTTATCTTCACCCATCATAGATCAATGACCAATCGTTTGGCCCAATCCCGAAGTCTCTACCTCCGCAAACATGCTGAAAATCCGATAGACTGGTGGCCATGGTGTGATGAAGCACACCAAACGGCAAAAAAAGACAATAAACCGATTTTTCTCTCGATTGGCTATTCAAGCTGTCATTGGTGTACGGTGATGGAAGGGGAAGCTTTTAGTAATGCAGAAATTGCTGAATATATGAATGCTAATTTTCTGCCTATTAAAGTGGATCGAGAAGAGCGTCCCGATGTGGATAGTATTTATATGCAAGCGTTGCAAATGATGACGGGACAAGGGGGATGGCCTTTAAATATTGTCCTTACTCCAGACGATCGCATTCCCTTTTATGGCGGCACTTATTTTCCCGTGGAACCTCGGTATGGTCGGCCCGGATTTTTACAAGTGTTGCAAGCCTTGCGAATGTTTTACGATCGGGAAGGGGAAAAATTAGCCAGTCGCAAACAGGCGATCGCCGAAGCTCTGCACCAAGCAGCGACTATCCCCGCAACCAGAGAATTGGGCGAAGATCTCTTGTACCAAGGCTTACAAACCAGCGTCGGTATCCTCACGGCACGGGATATGGGGCCCAATTTTCCCATGATTCCCTACGCTGAAACTGCCCTCAGAGCCACCCGTTTCACCGCGATAGATCCCCCCTACGATGCCCTGGAAAGCTGCGCTCAGAGGGGCTATGACCTGGTGCTGGGGGGCATTTTTGATCAGGTAGCTGGAGGGTTCCATCGCTACACGGTGGATGGGACTTGGACGGTTCCCCACTTTGAAAAGATGCTCTATGATAATGGTCAGATTATGGAATATCTGGCCCATTTGTGGGATGCGGGGGTACAGGATAAGGCGATAGAGAGGGCGATCGCCACCACTGTCACCTGGTTAAAGCGCGAAATGACCGATCCCAAAGGCTATTTTTGGGCGGCTCAAGATGCCGATAATTTCACCTCATCCACAGCTTTAGAACCGGAAGAAGGGGATTTTTATATCTGGGACTATGGCACATTAGAGCGTCAACTCACCCCAGAAGAATTTCAAGACCTTCAGCAACAGTTTGATATTACCGAATCCGGGAACTTTGAAGGTAAGCTGGTATTGCAGCGCACCCAAAAAGGGCAACTTCCCGATCGCTTAGAAACTGGATTAAGTAAACTTTTCACTTTGCGCTATGGCAGCGATCGCGACTCCCTCCCCACATTCCCCCCTGCTCGCAATAATCAGGAAGCAAAACAACAAACTTGGCCCGGACGAATTCCACCAGTTACCGATACTAAAATGATCTTATCCTGGAATAGTTTACTATTATCTGGGTTAGCCGCAGCCGCGAAAGTTTGGCAACGTCCCGATTATCTGGATTTAGCCATTCAGGGCGCTAATTTTATTCTAGAGAATCAATGGGTTAAGAGTCGCTATCATCGTCTCAACTATGAGGGGGAACCCGATGTTTTAGCCCAAGCTGAAGATTATGCACTGTTGATTAAGGCTCTGTTAGATATTCAGCAGGCGAGTTTGTGGTGTTCTCCGAGTTTAGAACTGCCCAATCTACAGGAAAAAGCAATCCAGATTCAAGCTGAATTTGATGAATTGCTCTGGAGTGTAGAATTAGGCGGATACTATAACAGTGTCAAAAGTGATGATTTAATTATCCAAGAACGGAGCTATTTGGATAATGCAACTCCCGCAGCCAACGGCATTGCGATGGCGAATTTAGTGCGCTTGTTTCTGTTAACTGAAAATTTGGATTATTTCGATCGCGCCGAACAAGGTTTACTGGCGTTCAGCACTATTCTATCCAAATCTCCTCAAGCCTGTCCTAGCTTGTTTGCAGCGTTAGACTGGTATCGTAATTGTACCCTAGTGCGAATTGTGGAGGGGCAACTCGAGCAGCTACGGGGGTTATATTTACCAACTGTTCTGATCCAGAAAGTTCCCGAATTACCCGAAGGAGCGATCGCCTTAGTTTGCCAAGGTCTTTCTTGCAAAAAACCGGCAACCTCTGTGGAGGAATTGCACCGTCAATTACAGCAATGTCAAACCCGAGCTTAGTGAGTAAATACCCTCTCCTTAACCCGTGCTAAAGCTCAAGTGAATTGTTCTGTCCACTCACAGTGGGAGCGCTCTGGCGGTTGGAAAAGGGTCTTGAAAAATTTTCGTTTACTGATTTAGCCGACCCTTTTGTTCGGGTCAATTGTTCCGTGGTTATATGTTGTTCCGAGTTCTTATTTATTACGAGGATTTAATAAATTGATAAACACCGTTAATCCATTTAAATCCTTTTATCCTTCCGGATAATTAGCGAATTTCCTATTAATTGAACTCGGAAAGTGACAGAAGAGGGATAGTCTATCTTAGTGTCCCCGCGTCTCCCATTCCCTATCCCTCTTTTGTCACTCTGCCGAAAGAGGGATAGAATAAGAGGACAAGTAAAGAGCTGAAAAATAGAATAGACAATGGATGTAGAGTACCCACTCCGGAAACACGTAGCTCGCTCTGCTGAAGCAACGATTCTGTTAG